>DEQG01000068.1:0-36000 GCA_002360325.1 Salinicoccus sp. UBA3372
ATTGCTGAAAGTATACTGATGATGATTAATTTTCTTAAACGGTTTCTATCCATTTACATTCCTCTATTCCATACTGTGATTTTTCGGCAGGGTGATTTCAAAAACGGTCCCCACGCCGTATTCGCTTTTCAAATCAATCGTTCCCCCATGTCTTTTTATAATCGACGAAACGATATAAAGGCCTAAACCTGTACCATGTTTACCGCGTGTTCTTGACTCATCAACTTTATAAAAACGCTCAAAAATACGGTTCAGATGTTCTTCTTTAAGACCGATGCCTGTGTCTTCGACAGAAATGATGATTCCCTCTCCGACGTCACGCACCTTCAAAGTGATTTTATCATCCGGTTCAGTATAGCGGATTGCATTGTCGAGAAGATTATTTATGACTTGCTCTATTTTACCATAATCAAAGTCGAAGATTACACTGTCTTTTTCTGCGTCCACTTTGAAGGTGATTTCCTTATCATTCATTTCATGTTTAAATTTGAAGCTGATATCGTTGATCAGTACCATCAGATCATTGTTTGAAATGTTCATCAGATCAGCACCACTGTCCATTCTTGCGATTGTAATCAATTCATTCACCAGCTTATTCATCCTGTCGGATTCATCTTTGATGATTTTAATCATTTCTTTGACCTCATCCGGTTCAGTGACGATTTCATCCAAAATTGCTTCTGAATATCCACTCAGCATGACCATCGGGGTTTTGAGCTCATGCGATACGTTTGCTATGAAATCAGAACGCATCGTTTCAGTTTTGACAATCTCGGTGACGTCCCTGATCAGAACGATGACACCATATGTTATATTGCCGCTGACGACCGCAGTATATGACACCTGATAATGTTTATTGGTAATGTTCAATCTTTCAATCTGGGAGTCTTTCGTTTCAACTATATTTAATACACTGTCCATGAATAATTCTTTTTCATGTTCATTTGAAGTCAATGTCTGATAAATGGAGTTGCCTTTGGCATTGCTGTATATCAGTTCACCTTCAGTATCGAAATACAGTACGCCTTCCTCCATCGAAGAGAATATTTCCTCCCGCAGATTCTTTTCATGAAGTACAGTTTCGATATTGTTTTTAATATCCTGGTTCATTTTATTGAATGCCAGGGTCAGCTCCCCTATTTCATCTCTGCTTCGCACTTTCAAAGGTTTATATTTACCCTGGGAAGTGTTGTATGCGGCCGTTTTTAATTTGGTGAGCGGCTGGGTGATTCTGTTAAGTAATAAAAATGCAAAAATTGTAGTACCGATGATCAGTATTCCTGTAGTGATGAACATGATCATCGTAATGGCGCTGATCGACTGGTTCACCGCATCAAGGTCGCGGTACTTTATAATTTTAATATCCTCATCAAAGTATCTGGTCAGATTTGAAGTCTTGATCATATACATGCTGTCGTACAAATCATCCAGTATGAATGTTGATTCTGTCAGTCCTTCAATGTTGATCCTGTTGTATATCTCCTCATCCATCGCAGACAACGGTAAAACAGATTCATCGTCATAAAGGATGATCAGATTATCCTCTATCAGCAGATTTGGATTACTGATTTCAGAGCTGCCGATATCGTGTTTGGTAAGCAGTATTTCCTCTACTCTTTCTATATCCTCTTCTAAAATTGTTTCGGTCGAATTGAAGACATAGCTTCTGAAGAAAAATATTAAAACGAGAGTTGATATAATTAAAACTGCAGTCACCATCAAAATAATGGTCAACCACAGTTTAGAAACAAGACTATTTAATGATTTCACGATTCATTTACCTCAAACTTATAACCGATGCCCCAGACAGTATGAATCATGCGGCTTGCTTCCGGCGATACTTTGTTCAATTTCTCTCTCAAACGTTTGACGTGTGTATCAACAGTTCTAAGATCACCGTAGAAGTCATAATGCCAGACTTCTTTCAATAATTCTTCACGATCGAAGACTTTGTCGGGACTTTTTGCAAGAAACAGTAATAATTCATACTCTTTTGGCGTCAGGTTAACATTATGGTCATCAGCAAGGACACGGTGTGCATCATTATCTATGACAAGATGCTCATAGACAATGACATCTTTCGCTGTCGCTTCCTGATTGATGAACGTCGTTTCAGAAGAACGGCGCAGTATCGCTTTTACGCGTAAAACAACTTCTCTCGGGGAAAATGGTTTGACTATATAATCATCCGCTCCAACTTCAAAACCTTCAACACGGTTATTTTCTTCACCTTTGGCTGTCAGCATGATGATCGGTGTCGACTTCGTGCGGCGCAGTCTGCTGGCGACCTCGATGCCATCCATCTTCGGCATCATCAGGTCCAGCAGTATACAGTTATAATCATTTTCCATAGCGAGCTCAAGTGCTTCCTCGCCATTTTCCGCCTCTGTTATATCATAGCCCTCCCGGACCAGATACATATTGAGTAATTTTCTTATTCTTTCTTCGTCATCAACAATTAAAATTTTTTCAGTCATTTCAACCCTCTTTTCTAGCTATGCATATGAATGAAGCCCTGCAACAATCAAGTTTATCGCAATCAGGTTAAAGAGTATCAATATGAAACCTAATACTGCCAGCCATGCAGATTTTTCACCTTCGTAACCGCGGTTCAGCCTCAAGTGCAGGAACACGGTATAGAACATGAATGTGATGAATGCCCAGGTTTCTTTCGGATCCCAGCCCCAGAATCTGCTCCATGCTATTTGAGCCCAGATTGCTGCAAAGAAGATGCCTCCAAGAGCAAACAATGGGAAACCTATGATGACCGAGCGGTACCCGATTTCATCCATCAAGTTCAAATCAGCTCTGCTTGCAAGCGGCTTGACGAAAGCGAGCAGCCTTTTTCTCAGTATCAGACGCAGTATGCCATATACAGCAAACCCGAGTATGATTGACCAGATTACAGTGTTCAACGATTGCGAGTTGATCACCGGCGGCAGGTTGATTCCTGTATGGAAATGGTCTGCCTCTTCATACTGCTGATCGCCGATATGCTCAACAGGAATTGATTCGGAGTAGTTGACAAGGCTTGGCAGATGGTAGTCTGCAATCATCGTCTCTCCGCGCTGATCGGTATACATGAATTCATCGCTGTAACCCACTGCTCCCTGCATGACGAGTGTCGTACCGATATAAACCAGTACGACTACAATGCCGGCCATGATCAGTTCAAGCGTACGCGCTCTCAATGATTTTTCATTTTCAGGAATTGCTTTCAGTAAATAAATCAAACCGGCAACGGCACTCATAGATAAAATACCATATGAAATTGTCACCGTGATTACATGAATTGCCAGCCAGTTACTCTGCAGAGAAGGAATCAGGGGATTCGCGTCCGTTGAGAATAAACTGCCGTAAGCAATCAGCAATAAAGAAATAGGTATTGCGAACAAACCTAAAACTTTGGATTTATAATAGTGATAGGTGATTAAATAACCTAATATCAGCATTATAGAAAACGTTGCTATGAATTCATACATGTTGGATACCGGCGCATGTCCTGTTGCTACCCATCTTAGTATAAAATACGCAATTTGCATAATAAAAGCTACTACAGTCATTGTAATGGCAATATATTCTGATCTTTTCTTTTTACTTTTAATACTTACTGCAAGTGGCACCAGCGCTACTAAAAGAATAAAGAAAGCAGCTGTAATCAGTCCATTGCTTATTGATAACATTGTTGATTCCATAATTATTTCTCCTCATCAGTGTTGACGCCTTCATTTTGATCTGTCGCGTCTCTGTCAAAGATGTGTTCATATCCATTATTCTCTAATACAGGATTGATATCTTTCTTCAATCCAAAGTAGTTCTTATTCGTATGTGCACTGATATTGAATCCATCTTCATCATTGATCCATATACGTCTGTGGTTGATATATGAGCCGATGGTGAGGCCAATCAGGAAAATGATGAAGCCTGTTGCTATGATTGGCAAGGTCAGATCCTTCTTCAAAGTAAGAACCGTTGCCCAATGGTTTTCGTTTTCAACGAACTTGACGCTGTAATCGTTATCCTGTGTGATATCAGTTGACAGCATTATCTGAAGCAGACTGAGTTCACTTGAATCACCATCTGTTACTTCGAAGACAAATGCCGGATTCGTTGCAACCGGTGTTTCGGATATCAGAGCACCATTTTCATCAATTTCCACAAAGTCCGGTGCATAGGCACGCATGTTCACTTCCATACCTTCACCAACGTCGTAGGACTGTTCAGGGTTGTCCAGGTTGACGGTGAACTGTTCCCCCACAACTTCCCCATTACTGTCTTCAAGCTGGAACGTCATGGATTTCATCTGTGAGTTATCATAACTCGACTGATAAAGTTCAAACTGGTCAAAACGGTATGGGTGGTTCACCCGGATGCTGTAGTCCTCCACTTCTTTAAGGTCAGGTGATGCTCCTATTACATCCTTGTTTTGATTCTCATAGAAAGTGATGTCCGTCTGATAGTTGCTTGTGACCATTTCATTTGTATTCTGGAGCGTATCATCAAACACTGTACCAGCATTTTCATCATAAATATCTACAATGAACTCATTGTTCTCGACATAATACTGGCCGCCGGTTTCAGGTATCTGGACCGTCTCTCCTTCAGTGATATAAACGAGTTCATCTACATACATGCCCGGGAAAAATCTGAGCATACTTCCAAAAAGAAGAATGATGAGCCCGGTATGGTTTATGTAGGGACCCCATCTGGAGAGCCAGCCTTTTTCAAGCAGATGATGATTATCATCTGTTTTATGCTTATAACCTTTTTTCTTCAGATCTTCAATGACACTGTCAGTATTCGATCCATTCTGCTGATGCAGATTTAAACGCTGTCTCTTATAAAAGGAAGGGTGCTTTTTAGCCCTTTGATTTCTTAGTGACTTGAGCAGCGGCAGTCCTCTGTCGATACTTGCAGCAATGATGGATAGTGCAAGCATACCTATCAGAATGATAAACCACCAGGAAGAATATAAATTATGAAAACCCAGTTCGTAATAAAGTCTGCCAAGAGTCCCGTAGTTATCAGTATAATACTGTAAAGGATCGACCCCGACGGGTATAAAGTATTCCTGAGGGAACAATGTGCCGATTGATGCTGATATTGCGATGATCAATATGATGGCAACGCCGACTTTTATTGAAGTGAAGAAAATCCATATTTTATCAAAAATACTTTTTGAGCGTGTTTTCGAACGTATCGCACTGCCGTCATAGCGCATAAGGTCTTTTATTTTCTTTTTATCATAATCACTGTTGATCATCTTTCCACAGGATTGGCACAGCTGGGTGCCAGGTGGATTGACATGACCACAGGAGCCACATTTTATTTCTTTTAATTCCATTGAATTTCATCCTATTCCGATGTCGATTGTTCTATAAAATTATAAATATCATCCGTGGTCAGCTGATACTCCTGCTTTTCAACTACTACGCCGCTCTTATCTATCGCGATGGTCGTCGGCAAAGGCCCGACCTGATAAGCTTTGGTCACATCTCTGTTACTGTCCAATGCTATTGGAAAACTTAAGTTTTCATCCAGGCTGGAAAGGAATTGGTTGATCTGCTGTTCACCTTCGGAAACGTTGACAGCTACAATTTCGTAGTCTTCATGACCTTCATTATAGATTTCATTCATATCGGGCATTTCTTCGCGGCATGGTTCACACCATGTGCCCCAGAAATTCAATATGACACCTTTATCCTGGTTGATTTCCGAGAGCTGCACCTGTTCTCCGTTTAAAGTTTCAAGCTGGAAATCCACCGCATCGTCCCCGACTTGTATTGCCTGTGGATCGGAGGTCAGGTTAAACCATAATGTAACGCCTAATAATATGACTATACTTAAAATGATACTTATACGAAGTATATTTCTTGTCTTTTTCTTCATAAAATTCACCTGCCGTAACAATTTTAGCTCTATTTATTATAGCATTCATATATTAGTACGGTTTGACAGTATTATGACAATTCACCGGTCAGCCTTTAGCATTGGCAATCAATTTTTTAACTTCATGAGGCTTTAAAAATCTGTGCTCGCCTTCACTCAGGTTATCCAGATTTAAAAAGTCGTATTTAATGCGTGTCAATTTAAGAACTTCAAGATCGAAATACTCGAACATTCTGCGGACCTGACGGTTGCGGCCTTCATGTATCGTCACATCCAATATCATATTTCTGTCTTTTTTATCCCGGATGATTTCGATGCCTGCCGGGGCCGTCTTACCGTCTTCCAGATCTATGCCTTTTGCCATTTCTTTCTGCTGGTTCCTCTTCAGTATCCCGTCCACTTTTACTCTGTATGTTTTGCTCACTTCAAATTTCGGATGGGTCATATATTGTGTAAATTCACCGTCGTTGGTAAGAAGCAGTATGCCGGATGTATCATAATCCAGCCTTCCGACCGGATAGATCCTCAAGTTCAGTCCTTCAAATTTTGATGTGACCGTTCTGCGGTTGTTATCATCTTCAACCGTGGATATCTCACCGGAAGGTTTATAATATAAAATATAGACTTTTTCTTCTTTCGTTAACGGAACTCCATCGACCTCGACTTTATCATTATCTGTCACTTTCGTGCCGAGTTCAGTTATAATCTTTCCATTTACGCTGACCCTTCCATCAGTTATCAGTTCCTCAGCCTTGCGTCGTGAAGTCACTCCGCTGTTGGCTATTGCTTTTTGTAAACGTACTTCATTTGTCATGCTCTTCCTCCTTTAAATTATTAAAGAACAGATCGATTTCTTCCTGTTCTTTAATGTCGTCCTGTGTCGGCAGGTCTTCCAGGCTCTTCAGACCGAAGACCTGCAGAAATGTTTCACCGGTGACAAAATGTGCCGCCCGTTCGTTCTCCAGATTCTTTTTTAAAATCAGGTTCTTATTCATTAATGTGGATATCGGACCGTCAGACTGCACACCACGCAGTTCTTCTATCATGGCGCGGGATGCAGGCTGGTTGTATACTATGATGGACAAGACTTCAAGCGCTGCCTGAGACAGTTTATTTTTAGGTTTATCCCGAAGTATTCTGTCGATGTATTTCTCCATGCCGGAGGTCGTCTTTAAAAAGTAGCGCTGATCGTGCCTGCTGATGGTCAAATGCGGCTTCTCATAATTATTGACTTCATTGTTCAGCTGCTGTTTAGTAATCGGCACATGCATGATGAGCTGTTCTTCGGTGAGCCCGATATCACCCGCAATATACAGCAGTCCTTCTATTATATCTATTTTCTCCATAAGTATTACTGCCTTTCAAACTGATGATTTCCATCTTCTGAAATGTGAATCATCATCTTATGTGATTTCACCCAGTCGAGGATGACTATAAAAACTGCCACGACCATCGGTCTTGATTCATTGAAACTGAAGAGTTCGGAAAAACCGAGGGATTTCTTTTGTTCGAATCTCTTGTCTATAAATAATTCTGCGTGCTCCCGTGAAACGACTTCCCGTCTGATTGTCACAGTCTGTGGCTGATTCAGGGAAACACGCATTCTGACTTTCTGGTATGCTTCAAGCAAGTGTGATAGATTTAATGAAAGGTCTTCGCTGTTATCATCATCTTCCTCCAGGTTATGTGGCGGCTTGATAAACGTTTTATCATTTTCGAGCTTGAGGTTATGAAGCTCTTCGGCGTATACCTTATAATTCTGATATTCCAACAGCTGCTCAAGCAGTTGTTCCCTCGGGTCTTCATAATCCTCTTCCACAGCTGCGGGTTCCGGAAGCAGCATGAAACTTTTTATTTTCAGCAGTTCGCTGGCCATCACCAGATATTCACTGGCTACATTGATTTCCAGTTCTTTCATCTGGTTAATGTATTCCATGTACTGTTCGGTCAATATTGCCATAGGAATATCGTATATATCAATTTCCAGTTCTTTGATCAAGTGTAACAGCAAGTCGAGAGGACCTTCAAAAATATCTAATCTAACCTCATAGGTAAGCATATTAAAACCTCAATCTTGGAGAATGTTTATGGATAAAATTACTTTGTTAAATTACTATAACGAATTTATTATAAAGCAAGATTACTTTGAATGCCATGAAATCATGGAAGACTCATGGAAATCAAAAGAAAATTTTACTAAAGATCTTGATGAAGTGTTTTTCATACAAGTATCCACTGCCGAGTATCATTACCGCAGAAACAACCTTTATGGCGCCAGGAAAATATATAAACGGGCTGTGGACAGACTGAACACCAGGCCGTTCGAGTATAATGAATACGGTTTAAAAAGTGAAATAAAATCTCTTATCGAAAATCGTTTACATAATATTGGTTATGTAAACTTCAAGCCGCTGCAGCTGCCTTTGACGGATGCTATGTGCAAAGAGCTCCATTCTTTTGCCGTGCCACATGTATCGTACGAAGAATTTCTCGAATATATCAGAACCCTGCATAAAACGAGTATAATGCTTGTAGAAAAACATCGTTTAAGGGACCGCAGTGAAATCATCAGTGTAAGGAATGCCAAGCGGCTGAAGAAACACGGAAGAGATTGACGGATCCAAATTAAAAACTGCGGACAAACAACAATGGTTTGTCCGCAGTTTTTTCAATTTATTACACTAAAAATAGCCAGTATGCAATTCCCCAAGCCAATGCAAAAATCAATATTAAAGTAAATACAAGTTTTCTATTTCTCATGTTACTTCAACTCACCCAGTAGGCTTTTACCTTTTGATTCATACTGAACATCGAAGTTCTCTGCGATTGTAGCAGCGAGGTCGCTGAATGTATCACTGTTGCGCAGAGGGCCGAAATTCAAGTCCTTCTTTGAAGTCATCAGTAATGGTACATATTCCCTTGTGTGGTCGGTGCCTGTATGAGTAGGGTCATTCCCATGGTCTGCAGTAATGATCAGTAGATCGTCCTCCTGCAGTTTCGCAGTAATTTCAGGCAGACGCTCATCGAATTCCTTCAACGCATTAGAATAGCCTGCCGGGTCTCTTCTGTGTCCGTACAGCGCATCAAAGTCAACAAGATTTAAAAATGACATGCCTTCAAAATCGCGTTCCATGACTTCAAGCAATTTGTCCACACCATCATCATTATTTTTTGTTCTGACAGAATCCGTTATCCCCGACCCTGTGAAAATGTCATTGATCTTGCCGATTCCAATAACATCTTTGCCCGACTCTTCCAAAGCGTTCAGAACTGTTTTTCCAAATGGCTCCAATGCATAATCATGTCTGTTTTCAGTTCTGGTAAAGTCTTTTTTATCCGTTCCCACAAATGGTCTGGCAATGACTCTGCCCACCAGAAATTCAGGGTCTTTAGTCATCTCTCTCACTTTTTCACAGATTTCATACAGTTCTTCAAGTGGAATCACTTCTTCATGCGCTGCAATTTGAAGCACAGGATCATTCGAAGTATAGACAATCAGATCGCCCGTTTCCAACTGATGCTCACCGTAATCTTTAATGATTTCAGTACCGCTTGCAGGAATGTTTCCTACAATTCCCCGGCCGGTTGCTTTTCTGATTTTATCCAGTAATTCTTCCGGGAAACCTTCAGGATAGACTTTGAACGGCTTATCGATATGCAGACCGGCAATTTCCCAATGTCCCGTCATAGTATCTTTACCCTGTGAAAGTTCTGCCATTTTACTGTAAAATGCCTGAGTCGTTTCCGGACAGCCCATGCCTGGCAGTTTATCAATGCAGCCAAGACCGAGCTTTTCCAGGTTCCCCAAAGTTACCGGTGAATCTTCCAATAGGTGCTTGAGTGTATGGGTGCCTTCGTCCCCAAATTCCTTTGCATCATGCTGTGCGCCGATGCCGACTGAATCCAAAACTATTAAATGTATTCTTTTAAACATATAATCCTACTTTCTCGGGTGAAATTGTTTATACATTTCACGAATTTTTTTGGTCGATATTTGTGTATATATTTGAGTGGTACTGATATCCGAATGGCCGAGCATCTCCTGGACTGCCCTCAGGTCGGCTCCGTTTTCAATCAGATGGGTAGCGAACGAATGCCTGAAAGTGTGCGGTGTGATATTTTTCCTGATACCGCTCAGCAGTTCATATTTTTTTATGGTTTTCCACAGCCCCTGCCGGGTGAATCCCCGGCCTCTGTTAGTGATGAAAAGATCATCGTTGTCTTCTGTTTTAAGCAGCTGAGGTCTGATCTCGGCCACATAATGATCGAGTTTTTTTGCGACGAAATCTGTAATGGGCACTATTCTTTCCTTGCTGCCTTTACCGCTGACCTGGATGAATCCCATTTCCGTATTGACGTCCGCCCTCTTAATATTGATGAGCTCACTCACACGTATACCTGAAGCATAAAGGACTTCCATCAGTGTGTTGTCCCTTATGCCTGCCGGAGATGCATCCGGTGTATTCAGCAGGATTTCCATTTCTTCAATCGTCAAATACTCGGGAAGTTTCTTTTCTCCTCTGACTGCAGTCAATTTTACTGCAGGGTTAACTTCAATAATGTTCTGATTAAGTAAAAATTGATGGAAATTCCTTAATGTTGACTGGGTTCTGGAGACGGTTTTTGCACTCAGGCCCTTTTCTGTAAGGAACTTTATAAATTGAATCAATACTTCAGTATCCACATTATCCAGAGTTGTGATATTGTTGTCTTGCAAATAATTTGTATAATGTTTCAAATCCTGTCTGTAGGAACTGAGTGAAGCAGAACTCAGCCCTTTTTCAATTTTCAGGAAGGTAATATACTCATCAACATATACATCAATCATTATCCTTGTTCTCCGCATCTGATGTACAGGTTCTGCATATGCCATGAAAAGTCAGACGATGATCCGTAATTTTGAATTGAAAATCACTTTCAACTATTTTTTCAACATCACCGAGCAGATCCTCTTCAATCTCTTCAACAGAACCACAGTTGATGCATACGAGATGATGGTGAAAATGTTCTGCCCCTTCTTTACGGAGGTCATATCTTGAAACACCATCTCCAAAATTAATCTTATCCAGGATTTTCAATTCATTAAGCAGTTCCAATGTACGATATACAGTAGCAAGCCCGATTTCAGGATATTTATCTTTAACTTTCATGAAAACATCTTCCGCGCTTAAATGATCACTTTCATTTTCCAGTAATACCCTCAGTGTCACTTCACGCTGTGGTGTCAATTTATATCGCGCATCATGAAGGGCTTCTTTTATGTGCTGTATTCTTTTTTCCACGACGCCACCTACTTTAATCTTTTATCAATATACATTATACAAAACTTTCAAATAGATTAAAAGTTATTAATAATAATTATAAATAATTATTATTCTAATTGAGAATTATAAATTCGATAGTATATATTGTACAGCAATTATGGTTTTGGCATCACGAAAATGCCCTCTTTCAAGGTTTTCTTTCAATGAATTGAGAGGTAATTTAACAATATCCAGAAACTCATCGTTTTCAAGCGCCTGGTCTCCCAGTTTGATATCCTTCGCAATATACAGGTGGATCAATTCACTGGCAAAGCCCGGTGCTGTGTAAAACTCATACAGTTTTCTGATGTCGGCACTGACCGCTCCTATTTCTTCCTTCAATTCTTTTTTCGCAGTTTCATCTGGCGCCTCATTCTTTTCCACCTTACCTGCCGGTATTTCCAAAATCACTTCGCCTGTCGGCGTTCTGTACTGTCTGACAAAGTATAGATGATCTTCGTGGACAGCAATGATTGCCACTGCGCCATTATGATGGACGACTTCCCTTTTTGAAACATTGCCGTTTGGAAGCAATACATCATCATGTGTCACTTTTATAATTTTACCATTAAATATTTCTTTTGAATTCGTCACTTTTTCTCTAAGATGGTCAAATGATTCATTATTAGTCATATGTATGCTCCCAGATTGTTTATTTTCTTAACTATACCATTAAATATAGTCCTTTAAAAAGCCACTGCGAATAAAAAATAATGAAACTATTCAAATTTATATTGAAGTATTGATATAATCATCATAGTGAATTATATGAAGGAGTTTTATGAAATGATAAATGTCCAATCCAATAATAATCTCAAACTTTCCCAAGTGGCTCTGGGTTGTATGAATTTACCTTTGGAAGATGAAATAAGAACAGAAGAAATTATAGAATATGCCCTGTCAGAGAACATCAATTATTTTGATACTGCAGATTTGTATCAATTTGGCAGGAACGAAGAAGTTGTAGGGAAAATATTGAATAAATACCGGAGCCGCAATGATTTTACGATAGGTACAAAAGTCGGCAACGAATTCGACCGGCACCTGCAGCAGAAAATCGCCTGGAATCCGACAGCAAAATATATTAAGAAACAGGTCAAGGATTCTCTTCATAGACTGAATGTGGATAGTATAGACCTTTATCAGCTGCACGGCGGAACAATCGAGGATGATAAGGATGAAACGATAGAAGCGTTCGAAGATTTAAAGGCCGAAGGCGTCATCAGAAGTTACGGACTCTCCTCCATCCGTCCGAATGTCATCAATTACTATATCGGCAACAGTAATATTGATACTCTGATGCTTCAGTTCAATCCGATCGACAACAGGCCGCTTGAACTGATGGATGCTCTTGAAGATGTCGTTGTAATGGCCAGAGGGCCTTTGATGCAGGGATTGTTTACAGAGAAGTTTGCTGAAGTCTTGCAACAAAAATTCCCGGGTGGTATGTTTAATTATTCATCCGAAGAATTGAATGCAATACTGGTTGAATTAATGGAAGCATCAGAAGATCTGTCTGCACTGTCCTACAGATATATTCTTGATTCTGCAAATATTATAGTGAGCGGCGTCAGCACTCTGGCACAGCTTGAGAATAATATGGACAGTTACAGAAAATCACAGGGAATGAACAGCTCGGATTTCGATGAGATACTTCAAAATTTCAAAAAATTAAGATATGAGGAACATAGAATATGAAAAATATAGGAATATGGATTTGGACAGGAATACTGTCTGTCATCACAATCGTAGTATCGCTCGGTTATTATGCTTCTACGCAGACGCTGTTTTTTAAACTGAGGGATGTTGAGGTCATTAAACGCAGAGAAACCAGAGCAAAAAGAATTAATCTGGATGAGTTTAAAAAGCTGCCCCAGGATGATATATTAATTCCTTCGAGATTTAATTACAGTATAAACGCGATATTCGTCTATCCGAATGACACGAATAAATGGGTGGTACTCTGTCACGGCGTCACGGAGAACAAAGTCAGCTCCATCAAATATTTGAATATGTTTGTAGAACTTGGTTACAACTGTGTAATCTATGATGCCAGAAGACATGGTAATACAGGCGGCATCCATTCCACATACGGCTTTTACGAGAAATACGATTTGGAAACAGTCGTCGATTATCTTCATGAGCATTACGGTGAAGATATCGAATTCGGCATCCACGGTGAATCCATGGGCGCGGCGACCGTGCTTCTCTATGCCGGAGAACTTTCAAACAAGGCGAAGTTCTATATTGCAGATGCGTCATTTTCAAAGTTTGCGGATCAGCTGACTTTCATCTTCGGACAATATTCCAGAATAGCATCGCCTCTTGTATTGATTGTTACGAACCTGTTTTTCAGGTTCAGAAGTAAATTTTCATTATATAAAGTTTCGCCGATAAGAGTGATTGATAAAATTAAACAGCCGATTTTGTTTATCCATTCCAAAAACGACAGATTCATACCTTATCAGCAGACTGAGGAACTCTACAATAAAAAAGTGGGGCCCAAAGTTGCCTGGTATCCCAAACGTGGCGGACATGTCGAAAGTTTCAACCGCAATCAGCAGGCCTATATCGACAAGGTCACTTACTTCCTTGAGAATTATGTGAAATGGGAAGTTGGAAAAAATCATGGGCCAGATAAACATTAGACGGCAGCTCCCCATCCAGCCGTGACAGAAATTCTTCTTCGTAACGGTTGCTCAGATGTGAAAGCAGAAGGTGCCCGTATCCGATTCCGTTGAAGTTATTCAGCACACTTGATATTTCCGAATGGAAATACTGGTGTGCTTTTTCATTTTCATTATCCAGATATGTCGCTTCATGGACGATCAGATCACTGCCGTCAATCAATGACAGATAATCATTGTCGGAAACGATGCGGGTATCGCCGTGGACGGATATTTTCCGCCCTTTGATTTCGGCTCCTATGAAATTTTCCGTATTATAAGATATGCCTTCGTATTCAAATACGGACGAATTTTTTATATCAGCGTAGATCGGCCCTGGTTTTATACCGATTTCCTTCAATTTTTCCGTATTTAAAGCGCCTTTTTTATTGTCTTCCATGAATACGTACAGGTAGCTGTCAATAGTATGATCCAGTACATGAACACAGACTTTGAACTTGTCAATTTCTATTTGAGTATTATGTTCGACTTCAACGATGTTCAGAGGATAATTCAATCTGGAACCGCTGATTTCAAATGTAACCGTCAACCATTCTTTCAGACCTTTAGGTCCATATATTGTAAGCGGAAGATTTTCCCCGCCCTGATGTGCTCTGGAAGATAAAAAACCCGGCAGCCCGTATATATGATCACCATGCATATGTGTGATGAAGATGTTTTTAACCTTGGATGGTTTTATATTTGTATGTAATATCTGATGCTGAAGCGCTTCACCGGCGTCTATCAGTATATATTGGTTGCTTTCATCTATGACGTCCAATATGTAACTCTGTGTATTTCTTTTTTTTGACGGCAGGCCGGCACCTGATCCGAGGACTGTAAACTGCATAAAATCACCTTTTTATATTGATTACTCAATTATATCATAATTATTGTTTTTTTAAGGTGACAGTGAAATAATAATTATAAGAGTAAAAGAATTATGAAGGTGGCATCAGGCAGTATGGAAACTGTAAATTTCATTGAAAAATTTATAATATATATTGAAGATCATTTAAGGGAACGGATAGATTATAATGAAGCGCTGTATGATCTCGGTGTAGAACCGAAATCCTTTATAACCATCTTCACTTCTTTAGTCGGTATGACGCCCTACGAATACCAGCACAAAAGAAGGATGACAGAAATAGCATATGAACTTTACGAAGGTCACCGCAGACTGATAGATATTGCCAAGTATTACGGCTACAGGAATGTGGATGAGTTCAAAGATTTATACAGAAGTACAATGGGCATCTCTCCTTATGAAACAGAGAGATATATCAGACAGCTGGATCTGCTGGAAAGAATTACATTTGAAATAGTCCCTGTCGATTCACCAAAATATCCGACAAGATCTGTATATGTGGACAGTTTCAGGATTGTTGGAATCACTCAATACTTCTCAATCAATGAATACAGCCGGGAAAAAAAGCTGTCAATGTTAAAACGTCTTGAGAAAGATGGTGTCATCGATGAACTGTTAAATTACAATACCGGCCAGGTCAAAGGCATCATCCTGCATGAGAGAGTCGTCAAAGATGAAATGGAACTGATGATCGGAGTGAGCTCAATAGATGCTACTCCGTTTAATGAAACCTACACTGAGTCAAGCGACTTCACCATATTTGAAGGCACCGGAAAAGCAGGGGTGCTGATTGAAGATATATATCAGTATATATTCAGAAGGTGGCGATTTAAAATCAATAGAGACTTGAACTGCAACTTTTCCATCGAAGTCATTAAAAGCCCGTTTGATGTGGATTACTCAGATTCCAAACTGCAGGTCTGGCAATCATTGGAATAAAAATACACCCCCTTACAGATGCAGTATTCCTGCATCTGTAAGGGGGTGTAATATATCAGTATTTATCTAACCATGTGGTCTGTGCTTTCAACGTATAAGTGTGATAAAGTTGTTCAAATCCGTCCAATGCTAATATTAACCGCACAACATGATTCCTTTTATTTTTTCTGATGCTGTACTTTTATTATCTCAACAACTAATTCCGCAGCTTTAATCAATTCCTCAACCGGTATTCTTTCTGAAGTCGTATGAATGTTTTCATATCCGAGACCTAAAACAACTGTCTGGATATCTTTGCCATTAAAGACATTCCCATCACTGCCTCCGCCGAGGGAAATGAAGTCTGCTTCCCGTCCGATATTTTCAATCGCCTGCTGGACGGTGGTCACGACTTCCGAATCCAATTCTGCATGAAGGTGATCATACATCAGTTCAATGCTGACTTCCGCCCTGCCTCCAAGTGATTCAGCTGCATTTTCAAAAGCTTCTCTCATATGAGCAGCCTGACGGTCCATCTTCTCCGGACTCAAGCTGCGTGCTTCAGCCAGTACATATGCATAATCTGCAACAATATTCGTCGCACTGCCGCCTTCAATACGTCCGATATTGGCAGTCGTTTCTTCATCTATTCTTCCAAGAGTCATCTGACTGACCGCTTTGGCAGCGATATTGATTGCACTGACACCTTCTTCAGGCGCCACACCGGCATGGGCCGTCTTACCATGCAGATGTGCTTCTATTTTACTTTGCGTCGGTGCAGTAGTGACGACGGTACCCACTTTTCCTGTTGAATCTATTGCATAGCCGAACTTACTTTTTAATAGATCCGTATCGAAAGCTTTCGCTCCGACCAGTCCGGATTCCTCTCCGACTGTAATGACGATTTCGATATCACCATGCGGCAGATCATTTTCAGTGATGACATGGAGTGCTTCTATGATCGCTGCGATACCCGCTTTGTCGTCACTTCCTAGAATAGTTGTACCATCGGAAACAATATAACCATCTTCAATCTGGGGCTTGATGCCGACGCCCGGTGTTACTGTATCCATATGAACGGTAAAATATACCGGTTCGACAGCAGGATCGCCCTTTAATCGGATGAACAGGTTTCCGGCGCCGTGGCCGGTCGTTTCCGTCGTATCGTCTTCCATGACTTCCACATCAAATTTTTTAAAATATTTCTTTAAATAATCAGCTATTTTCCTTTCATTTCCTGACTCTGAATCCACTTTTAACATTTCGATAAACTGTTTGATCAAACGGTCGTTATTCATAGCAGTTCCTTTCCAATAATTATTGATTGTCCTAAACGAGTATAATATACTGTTTATAGTAATTTATTTGAGGATGATATTAATGCAAAACAAGAAAGTAAGACTGTTTATTATCTGGTTTATGGTGTTTCTGATTGTTATCTCCGGGTTATTGTTCGGCGTCAGCATGCTGACAGGTGTTTAACTAAATGAAAGAGGTCCTTTAAAAGACCTCTTTTCTTATACTTCTTCGCAATATTCTTCGAACCATGCCTGTAAATTTGTAATTACACTCATTGTCTCATGACCTTCGATTTCATGTCTTTCAATCATATCGACAACTTTGCCGTCTTTGAACAGTGCAAATGATGGTGAGGACGGTAAGTAGTCAGGTGCTTTGTCACGTACATGCTCTGTAGCCTCTTTATCCTGGCCTGCAAATACAGTCAGCAGCTGAGTAGGCAGTTTGTCATAGTTCAATGAATGTTTTGCAGCAGGGCGTGCGATGCCGCCGGCACAGCCGCAGACCGAGTTGACCATTACAAGAGATGTGCCTTCTTTATTTAAATACTGATCAACTTCATCAGGTGTTGTCAGTTCTGTATACCCGGACTCGCGCATTTCACTGCGGGCTGTAGTGACAATGTCGTTCATATATAAATTAAAATCCATGTTGCTCATATCGAATCTCTCCTTATAAAAATAAACCTTATCATATGATAAGGTTTATAATATTATCTTTAAATTTAGTTTATCTTTAAAAATTGGCTTTGTAAAGGTTAATACACCGAAGTGTGTTCCGATGAAATCTTTTCAATTTTCTCTTTGACACGCTTCAGGAATTTACCTGCAACGAGACCATCCAATATTCTGTGATCGATGGATAAACATAAGTTGACCATGTGGCGTACAGCAATCATATCATCGATGATTACAGGCTTTTTAACGATGGATTCCACTTGTAAAATTGCCGCCTGCGGATGATTGATGATTCCCATCGACTGGACAGAACCGAACGCGCCGGTGTTATTGACGGTAAACGTGCCGCCTGACATATGGGCGTTGGTCAGTTTGTGCTCTCTGCCGAGAGATGCAAGCTCATTCACCTGCTTTGCGACACCTTTAATTGTCAGTTCATCCGCATTTTTAATGACCGGTACATATAGCTTGTCATCGCTTGCTACAGCTATGGATATATTAATATCCTTATTGACGACAATCTTATCCCCCTGCCATGAACTGTTCAGCATCGGATACTCTTTCAAAGTTTCTGCAACAGCTTTAACGAAGAAGCTGAAGAACGTCAGATTGAACCCTTCGGTTTCCTTAAACTTGTTCTTTAACTGATTGCGCGTGTTCACCATATTTGTCGCATCCACTTCCATCATAAGCCACGCGTGAGGAATCTCAGTAGAGGACTGGACCATCTTATTTGCAATCGCAGCCCTCACACCACTGACCGGTATCTCTTCTCCCGGAGCTGTCTGAGTGTTTTCAACCGGTGCTGCAGATGCCTGCTGTTTTTCCGGCTCAGCTGATTCCTTGGTTTTTTCTCCTGCCAGTGATGGATCTTCGATCACTTTTAAAATATCTTTCTTGGTAATACGGCCGTTGAACCCGGTGCCTGTCACTTGTTTCAAGTCGATGTCATGCTCCCCTGCGAGACGCATGACTACAGGTGAAATACGTGCCCCTTCCGGCTTCTCCGCCTTCCGCACTTGTGGTTTTGATGGGGTTTCATTTTCAGCTGTCCCGGCAGCGTCTTCAGCAGTGTTTTCTTCTGCTTCCGGTTCCTGAGCAGGGTCCCCGTCGGTTTTTATAGTACATATAGGTACACCGACTTCTACCGTTTCCCCTTCTTGTACAAGCAGCTCACCGATTGTGCCCTCAAACACCGAAGGCACTTCAGCAGTCACTTTATCTGTAATGACCTCACAGACCGGATCATACTCTTCGATAGTATCTCCCGGTGATACCAGCCATTTTTCTATCGTACCTTCAGTAACACTTTCACCAAGTTTTGGCATCTTAATTTCTGTCACTGTTTCCCCTCCTCTAGTGCTCGATTAATTCCAGCATTTTCTCTTCTATTTTCTCAGGATTCACCATGAAAAAGTCTTCCATAGGCGGTGAATAAGGCATTGCCGGTACGTCCGGACCTGCAAGGCGCATGATCGGGGCATCCAGATCGTATAAACAATTTTCCCCGATAATTGCGGAAACTTCGCTCATGATGCTTCCTTCAAGATTATCTTCGGTGACCAGCAGCACTTTCCCGGTTTTTTTAGCAGAAGCGATGATACTTTCCTTATCGAGAGGATATACCGTTCTCAAATCAAGGATTTCAACATCATGGCCGTCCTTTGACAGTCTTTCTGCTGCCTGCAGTGAATAGTTCACACACAGGCCGTAAGTAATGACTGTAATATCTTCACCGGACCGTTTTACATCGGCTTTTCCGATCGGTACGGTGTAATCACCTTCAGGCACTTCTTCTTTTAAAAGTCTGTATGCTTTCTTATGTTCAAAGTAAAGTACCGGGTCATTATCCCTGATTGCTGAGATCAGAAGACCTTTGGCATCCGCCGGTGTCGATGGAATGACGACTTTCAGACCCGGAGTTGATGCGAATATGGATTCGATGGACTGTGAATGATACAGTGCACCATGAATCCCGCCGCCAAATGGTGCCCGTATGACCATCGGACAATGCCAGTCACCGTTTGAACGATATCTGATTTTTGCTGCTTCGCTAAGTATCTGATTGGTCGCCGGCAGAATATACTCTGCAAATTGGATTTCTGCTACGGGGCGCTTTCCCATCATTGCCGCCCCGATGCCGGTACCTACAATGTTTGATTCAGCTAGCGGTGTATCCAGGCAACGAAATTTGCCGTACTTTTCCTGCAGACCTTCGGTAACCTTGAATACTCCGCCTTTTTTACCGACATCTTCACCTAAAATGAAAACATCATCGTCTTTCCCCATTTCAAAATCCAACGCATTGTGAATTGCCTGGAGATAAGATATTTTAGCCATTGTTTACCTCCTCGTAAACATTCTTAAGCGCGTCTTCCGCTTTTGGATAAGGTGCAGCTTCCGCCTTTTTCGTCGCATCTTTAATTATCTCTTTAAGCTCGTCCTCAACTTCCAAAAACCATGAATCTTCTGCGATATCATTTTCAACCATATACTGTTTCAGATGGACGATGCAGTCCGCCTCTTTGTTCTTTTCACGTTCTTCGATGGCACGGTAGGAATCATCATCATCTGATGAATGAGCTGTCAGTCGTGTAGACATCGCTTCTATCAGAGATGCCCCTTCTCCGTTAATTGCCCTTTCCCGTGCTTTTTTCATCACTTCGTATACCGCGAACGGATCATTACCGTCCACCCGTTCACCGTATATGCCGTAGCCCACGGCTCTGTCAGACAGTTTTTCAGCTGCATACTGGAGACGTGCAGGCACACTGATTGCATACTCATTATTTTCAATCAGGCAGATGACAGGCAGTTTATGAACGCCTGCAAAGTTCAGGCCTTCGTGGAAATCTCCCTGACTCGTCGAGCCCTCTCCCAAAGTCGTCAGAGCCACTCTTTTTTCATTATCCATTTTAAATTTATAGGCGGCGCCGACAGCATGAAGTACCTGAGTTGTCACCGTCGAACCTTGTGTTAAAATATTATTCGACTTTTTACTGAAATGGCCGGGCATCTGACGGCCACCGCTTTGGATGTCACCTTCTTTTGCAAAGGCTGACAGCATTGTTTCCAGCGGTGTCATGCCAAAGTGTGTGACCAGGGCAAGATCTCTGTAATATGGACTGAGAACATCCACTTCTTTATCCAGCGCAAAAGCGGCCCCTGCCTGTGTAGCCTCCTGCCCCTGACAGGATATTACAAATGGGAGTTTGCCCGCTCTGTTCAACAGCCACATTCTTTCGTCCATTTTCCTCGACAGTAACATCGTACGGTACATTTCTTTAACATCATCCGCTGTTAAGCCGACTTCTTTATGATTTTTCATGCTTTACCTCCTTAAACATGTATAGCCATTCCTTCAGCATCAAGTCCCAGTTCCATCAAAATCTCAGAAATTGACGGATGGGCATGGACACTTGTACCGAGTTCCAGTGATGAAGCATCTAAAAATTGCGCAAGTGCGACTTCATTTATCAATTCGGTCACTTTCGGGCCGACAAGGCTGACACCCAGTATATCCTTCGTGTCCGGGTCGACAAGAATCTTGCCGAAACCATTTTTATTGCCTTCAATAACTGCTTTTCCAATCGCATTCAACGGGATTTTATGTGCTTGGAATGAGATATCCTGTGCCTTCAATTGTGCTTCGGTCATGCCGATTGATGCCACTTCCGGAGAAGAATAGATGCATCTAGGCACCTGGTTATAGTCAAGCTGGTAAGGTTCACTGTCTGCCATGTGGGTTACAGCATTGATCGCTTCTTTCGTCGCCACATGGGCCAGCTGAAGATTGCCTATACAGTCACCTACAGCATATATATGATTGTCCTTCGTCTGGTAATACTCATTTGTTTTTATAAAGCCGTTGTCCAGCTCAATTTTAGTGTTGGTCATGCCGATATCATCAATGTTCGGACTTCTGCCGACTGCGACGAGCACTTTATCAAATAACACTTCACTGTCGAGGCTGATTTTAACAGAGCCGTCTTGAACTTTGACGTTGCTTTCGTCAAGGCCGATGTCTGTTTTAAAATGAATGCCCTTGTCCGACAACGACTTCTTCATCGTCTTGCTCACATCTTTATCTTCATGGGGCAGTATATCATTGCCTGCTTCAAGCACTGTCACATCAGAACCCAGGTCATTCAGCATACTTGCAAATTCCAGACCGATGACACCGCCGCCGATAATGGCGATGCTTTCAGGAACATCATCCAGTTCCATCATATCATCACTGGATAGGACCAGGTCATGATCGAACGGCAGAAATGGCAGTTCGCGCGGCTTTGAGCCTGTTGATATCAGCACATTCTGATTAACCAGAATTTCACTCTCAGCCTCGTCGTCATCCGGGTCTTCCACAGCCACTGTTCCGGCCATAGGTGAAAACAAAGAGGGCCCTAAAATCCTGCCATGACCTTCAAAAATATCTATGTTGTGTTTTTTCATTAAATAATGAATCCCTTTATACATCTGGTCGACAACTTTATTTTTACTGTCAACTATATTTTTCATTTCAAAAGTCGGCGTTTCACTGTCGATTCCGAACGATGAAGCATTCTTTATCACGGATACGACTTCCGCTGATTTCAAAAATGATTTTGTCGGGATACATCCTCTGTGCAGACATGTACCTCCAAGTTTGGAGCTTTCAACAACTGCGGTTTTCATACCGAGCTGAGAGGCTTTTATTGCTGCGACATAACCTGCTGTTCCGCCGCCTAAAACGACTAAATCATATTGATTTGTCATCTTTAGTCCCCCTTAGATATATTCTTTGAGTTTTTCTTCACCGGTCAGCACCCGATATGCACCTTCTGCAAGTGCCTGCATTTCTTCTTCTCCAGGATAAACTTCCACATCTCCGAAAAACTCTATATACGGCCTGATCAGATCAATCAGAAACTTGCTGTGAGCAAGCCCGCCGGTAAATAAAATCCCATCAATGTCGCCTTTCAATAAAGTCGCTCTTGAGCCGATTTCCTTAGCAATCTGAACACTGAGGGAGCGATATATATCCATTGAATACTGATCGCCGTCTAGTGCCTCACGTTCTATTTGCAGGGCATCTTCCGTCCCTTTGAGCGAGATGAATCCACCCTGCTTGCTTATTGTGGTACTTATTTCATCCAGGGTCATCTGATTATCCAATATATACTTTGCAAATGCTCTGTTCGGCAGAGCACCGCTTCTTGTCGGACTCATAGGTCCGTCACCATACAAGCCGTCATTTACGTCGATGACTCTGCCCTTTTCATGGGCGCCGACTGTAATTCCGCCGCCCATATGAGCAACAATCACGTTGACATCAGTATAATTTTTACCGAGTTTCTTCGCAAAATTTCTGGCAACTGCCTTTTGATTCAGAGCGTGGAATATTGATGCTCTGCTGATATCCCTTAAGCCTGTCATACGGACTTCATCAATCATTTCATCTACAACTACCGGATCTGTAATCGTTGCCTGAATGTCATGGTTTCTGCCAAGTTCATGTGCAATGACAGCACTGAGGTTCGAAGCATGCTCTCCATTGGTAAAACCTGTCAGTTCATCGAGCATCACCTTGTTCACTCCGTATGTGCCGCCATCGATTGGTTTCAGTAATCCGCCTCTCGCACTGATGATGTCAATATTTTTCAATTCGATATCATTTTCATCCAAAAATCCATGAATTGATTTTAATCTGAAAGGAACCTGCTCCAACAGAGGCAGACACACCTGTGAGGTTGAGTGTCTCAACGTTTCATTACTGACTTCTTCTGTATTTTCAAAGTATGCTACTTTTGTGGATGTACTTCCCAAGTTCAATACTAATATTTTTAAAGTCATAAGTCTTTTATTATCCTTTGTTGAATTGATTCTTTTCATTCAGTGAGAATGTGCTTTTCACCCGCATCATCTGATCGATACGGCTTTCGGCCAGACGGTCTGCAGCTTCTGCCGTTGAAATATCATCTTCTTTTGCAATGCTGAAAATTTTATCCATCTGGTTATATATTTCTTTGACTTTTTGAACTGCTCTTTCTTCATTGTATCCTTCAAGCTCATCGGCAACATTGACCACACCTCCGCTGTTGACTACATAGTCAGGTGCATATACTATGCCCTTTTCAGCCAGCATTTCACTGTGCTCAACATCATCCTGAAGCTGATTGTTCGCACTGCCGCATATTGCTTTCACTTTCATCTGAGGAATCGTGTCATCGTTTAAAATGCCTCCGAGCGCACATGGGGCAAAAATATCAGCATCTACACCGTATATTTCATCCAGTCCGACAGCCGTGGCGCCATAATTTTCAACAGCACGGTCGACAGCTTCCTGATTGATATCCGTGACGACAAGTTTTGCACCTTCTTCATGCAGGTATCCGCACATTGTATAGGCAACATTGCCGACACCCTGTACCGCTATTGTCTTTCCTTTTAATGAGTCATCACCGAAAGCTTCTTTAGCTGTACGCTTCATCGCCATATAAACTCCAAGTGCAGTCTTAGGACTTGGATCTCCGCCTGAACCGTAGGATTCACTGATTCCACAGACGTAAGGCGTCTCCTGATAAATGAAATCCATATCCTGAACTGTCGTATTGACATCTTCAGCAGTGATGTAACGGCCGCCAAGACTGTTTATATATCTGCCCAGCGATCTGAAGAAAGCTTCTGATTTATCTTTTTTGGCATCTCCGATAATTACTGTCTTACCGCCGCCGAGATTCAGTCCTGCAGCAGCATTTTTATATGTCATCCCTCTTGCCAGTCGTAAAACGTCTGTAATGGCTTCTTCTTCAGTTTCGTAATCCCACATTCTCGCTCCGCCGAGTGCAGGGCCGAGTGTCGTATCATGTATACATATAATCGCTTTTAATCCACTCACTTCATCGTAACAAAATACCAGCTGTTCATAATCATTGTGTGCCATTTCTTCGAATATCATTTAAAAACTCTCCTTGTATATGAATATTTAAGATATAGATTTCATTGCCAGACATATCGAGTGATATTTATCCTCTGCACTGTCGGCCCGCGAAGTTAAAACTATAGGTACTCTGGCGCCAAGAATCGTGGCTGCCACTCTCGAACCTGCTGAATAGACCAGAGACTTGTACAATATGTTTCCGGCTTCAATTTGAGGTGCGATGAGAATATCCGCATCACCTGCGACTTCGGACCGGATACCTTTTGTCGCAGCGGCTTTTTTTGAAACTGCCAGATCATATTGAAGCGGCCCATCTATATGTGAATCATCTCTATTATAACTATTAATTATGTTTTCAGCCTCTAAAGTTGTTGATATTTTTGGGTTAATCTTCTCAATCGCTGAAAGAATAGCCACTTTTGGCATTTTTATATTCAAACTGCGTGCGAAATCAACTGCATTATTTATGATTTTTTTCTTCTCTTCCATCCCTGGTGATATGTTCATTGCAGCATCTGTCAGTAATATTGATTTATGATAATTCGGTAGGTCGAAAACAGCAACATGGCTGAGCAGTTCACCGTCAATCAAGTTGTGTTCCTTATTTAACACTTTCTTTAAAATCACCGAGGTCGGTATCAGACCTTTCATCAATATATTACAAGTATCATCTGCCACTAATTTTACTGCACATGATGCCGCCTCCTGATCATTTTCAATATTATGTATGGTGATATCAGGATGGTCCAGATATTTTTCATCTATGGACTCGATCAGCTCATACAGCGCTTTTTCATCATCTACCAGATGTGCGGTTATTCCATATGACTCCACCAGTTCCAGCACAGGCCGCAACACATCATCAGATGCTGCACGGCAGACTGAAAGCGCAATCATTTCAGTTTTTAATTGACTGAAAATTTCATCGAATTTCATTAATTTCCTTTCCCCCTTTAATTTTTATTATACATACTCAAACCGGAAATTACACAAAAAAGAAGATATGTGGAATATTAAGAATCTTTTGTTGAATTGAACAAATTAATCGAACGTTGTATAATGACTAGGACATTAAGATTGGGTGAGTATAATGCAGAAATTCATTGCACTTTTAATACTGGTGATACCGGCGGTACTTGCAGGTGCAGGTGTCAAATTAATGAGGGACAGCATGTTCGGGGTCATCAATGATCCATTCACAATGACTGCAGTACAGTTCATTGTCGGACTTGTTTTATCCATCGCCGGCATATGGTTTATCGGCGGTTATATTTTGCACCGTGAACAAAAGAATAAACGTGCTGCTGAACGTTTCCAGAAAAAAGAAAACACAACTGCTGATAAAGATTAATCAGCAGTTGTGTTTGTTTTTATTAAAGAACGTGCATTCAGAAGTGCTGCTTCCGTGACGTCCTGACCGCTCAGCATTCTTGCTATTTCATAAACATGATCTTCATCAGTCAGGTATTTAGTGGTTGTTATCGTCCGTTCATCATCACTTTCTTTGGAAATGTACAGATGGTGGTCGGAAATGGCCGCTGCCTGGGGGAGATGGGAAATGACAAGCACCTGCCTGCCCCGTGACAGTATTTTCATCTTCTCTGCCATTTTCGTAGCGACACCGCCGCTCACACCTGTATCAATCTCATCTAATATGAGCAGCGACTGCTGATCATACTCCGTAAATATCGACTTGATGGCGAGCATCACTCTGGACATTTCCCCGCCTGAAGCAACTTTGTTCATCTCTTTCAGCGGTTCACCCTTATTCGTTGAAATCATGAACTGTATATCACTGTAGCCCAATTGATGAAATTTACCCTGTTTGATTCTTATTTCAAAATCAACCTGGGACATTTCCAGGTCCATCAGTTCCTTTTGAATCCGGCTTTCAAGAAAATGTTTCCGTTCATTCCTGAAATTATGAAGTGCATTGGCATTCTGCTCCATATTATCGAGCAGTGCTTCTTTTTCAGAGTTCAATTTTTCAAATGAAAGGGATATATTTTCGAGCTCCTGGATATTGCTGTCCAGTTCATCCATATATAGAATCAATTCTTCGTAGGTTTTATTGTACTTCCTCTTTAAAAAATTGATACTGTTCAGTCTGGCCTGAATATCATTCAGTCTCTGCTCATCATAATCCATGGATGCGATACTCGATGTAATATGTGATTCCAGCTCCTGAATGATGAAATAACTGTCCATGATTGTCGGACCATATTCTTTAAATTCAGAGTTATACTGAGACAGGGACTCCAGCTGCTGATTCAGATCATACAGTGTTCCCTGCGGACTTCTATCAGAAGACAATATATCTTTTATAAATCTTAAAGAGTCGAAGACTTTCTCAAAGTTCATCAGATATTCCAGTTCTTCCTCAAGCTCGTTCTCTTCGTTCTCCTTCAATTCGAGTGCGGCAATTTCCTGGTACTGATGCTGATACAGTTCCAGCGACTCAATTCTGTTCCGGTCTCTGTACTCCAGTTCCTCTATCTTTTGTGTGATGGCCAAATAATCATTATAATCATTCTGATAACTGTCAAAAATGGCTTCATTCTGAATGTCCAAAAATTTATCCAGATACAGAATATGCTGACCTTTGTCCAGTGCATCCTGTTGAGAAGACTGTGCAAAGATACTCACAACTTCTTCCATGATTGTACGGAGCTGGCTCAAAGTGATCATATGATTATTAATTTTAATAATACTTTTTTTGTTCTGCATTATTTCACGGCGGACGATATACAATTCGTCCTGGCCGACATTGAACCGGTCCAGCAAATCGTTCATCCGTGAAGTTTCCGGAAAATCAAATACGCCTTCTATCATTGAACCTTCGGTATTATATCTTATATCATCATGTGAAGCTCTTTTGCCATACAGATAATTTATCGCCTCGATGATCATACTTTTACCTGCACCTGATTCCCCTGATAATACAGTCAGGCCATCATGAAAATCGAGTTCTACATTCTCCAATATAGCAAAGTTTTTAATATTTAAACGTAAGAGCACTTACAACACTCCAATTTATCAAATCAGATTGAATATCCGATCCCTGATTGCTTTTTGTGAATCTTCGTTCCGGCAGATCAATAAACATGTATCATCTCCGCAAATGGTTCCTATGACTTCTTCCCACTCCAACTGGTCTATAATCGCACCGATTGACTGTGCGTTTCCTGGAAGTGTCTTTAAAACAAGGAGGTTTTCAGTATAATCCAGTTTGACGAAACTATCCATCAAGTACCTGCCAAGTTTCTCCAATGGATGATACTTGCGGTCTTTTGGAAGACTGTATACATAAGCCCCTGTCGGTGTCGGCACTTTTATCAGCTGAAGTTCCTTTATATCTCTTGAAACTGTCGCCTGAGTCACATTGAAGTTATAGTCATTGAGCATCGTAACAAGATCTTCCTGCGTTTCAATTTTGTTGTTTGTTATGATTTCTCTGATCTTTATTTGTCTGATTGATTTGTTTGACATCGTAATCCCCCATATTAAGAACATGTATATTTATACATATAATATCACAGCTCACAATAAAAGTGCACTAAAAAAGACATGCAACTATAAAATAGATTGAATGTCTTCATCAGTAATATGGTTTTTTATACTTTTTTCATGAGTTAAATAAAGTAAATATTCCTGATTGCCTTTAGCACCTTTCACTTTTGACTTGACGATGGCATCGGGATGGAAATTCAATTGTCCGCACTCTTTGATCACCCGTTCAATGACGTTTTTATGGGTGTCAAGAGAAGTTATTATTCCGTTCTCTTCCCGCTCTTCAAGAAAGCTTTCAAATTGCGGTTTGATCAGTGCAACAATTTCAAAAGGATGATCAAACAACTCACGAATATGTCTCAGAATGGGCACGATTGATGTGAAAGACACATCAATCGTCATTATTTCCGGCGGAGGATTGAAATCTCCGCTTTCCGTACTTTTGAAATTCGTCTGCTCTTTTACGATGACGTCGGGGTGGACTCTTAACTTATAATCCAGCTGATTTGTTCCGACATCCACCGCATAGACCAGTGAGGCGCCATTCTGCAGCGCACAGTCGGTAAAGCCGCCGGTGGAGCTGCCGATATCAATCATCACCTTTTTGTCCAGGCTGATATCAAAACTGTCGATTGCATGCTTTAATTTTAATCCGCCTCGGGAAACAAATGATTTAATATTCTTAAATCTGATATCCGCTTTGTCCGGCCTGATCATTTCAGAAGGCTTATAAATCGGCTGATTATTGTTCAATACTTTGCCGGCCATAATAATCCTTCCTATTTCATCCACTGTCCCGATGTTGAAGTTGGCTTCGATAAATTCATCAATACGTACTTTTTTCATGTTTTGTACCTACTAGTCTGACTGCCTGTTCTTTGATGTTTTCAGCAGTGATGCCGATATCTTCAAGGAGCAGGTTTACATCTCCATGTTCGATGTATTCATTGTCTATACCAATTCTTTTAATCTTGTTCGTGTAGTGATGATCGCTCAGGAACGTGGCTGTCATACTGCCCAGGCCGCCGGTCAGCATTGATTCTTCCACTATCACAAGCGGTGTGTCTGCCTGCCCCACCTTATGAAGGTACTCTTCATCAAGCGGTTTGATAAATCTTGCATTTACCACACCTGCATTAATGTCATTCTGTCCAAGCGCATTCGCAGCCTCTTCTGCAAGGGACACGGACGGTCCGAATGAAATGATATTTACATCGGATCCTTCCTGTAATGTTTCCCATTCGCCTACATTGAACGGTTCTCTTGGAACAGACATATCCACACCTTTGACATTTCCTCTCGGATATCTCAGTGCTATCGGTCCCTCGTGATTCAAGGCGAGATTGATCATCTGTTCCGCTTCAAATTCGTCTCTTGGCATCATCAATGTCGTATTCGGCAACGGTGAAATGAAACTGATGTCAAATACACCCTGGTGGGTCTCACCGTCTGCACCGACGAGTCCGCTTCTGTCGATACCGATGAATACATTCAGGTTTTGACGGTCCACATCATGCAGAAGCTGATCATATCCTCTTTGTAAAAAGGTCGAATATATCGCGAGATAAGGTTTCATGCCGTTCGCTGCCAGCCCTGCAGCCATCGTGACAGCATGCTGTTCGGCGATGCCGACATCAAAAAATTGATTCGGCAGTTCATTCTGGAACTTTGTCAGTTTGCTGCCTACAGGCATAGCAGGCGTTATCGCGACAATCGATCTATTATCTTTTGCTTTATCCAGAACCGAGTTCGACATGAACTCACTCCAGGAAACCGTCGGTTTGCTGCCGAGCACTTCTCCCGTTTCAATCTTATATGGTCCGAGACCATGCCATGTGCCGAGCTTATCATCCTCTGCAGGATGATAGCCCTTGCCTTTTTTAGTGATGACATGAACAACAACTGGTCCTTTACAGTCTTTCGCAGACTGCATTGCCCGTTCCAGGTCTTCAAAATCATGCCCGTCTACAGGACCGATATATTTTATTCCGAGCTCCTCAAAGAAAACGCCTTCCACAACGAGATATTTCAGGCTGTCTTTAATACGGTCGGCAACATCTCTCAATCTTGAACCGACCTGAGGCATTTTTTGAATCACATCTTCAATATCATATTTGAATCTGTTGTAATTTGTATTGGTTCTGATTCTGCCGAGCATATTGTGCATCGCACCGACATTCGGTGCGATGCTCATTTCATTGTCATTCAGAATGATTGTCATGTTCGTCTTGTCTGAACCGATATGATTCAGTGCCTCCAAAGCCATTCCGCCGGTCAGTGCACCGTCTCCGATGATGGGTACGACCTGATAATCTTCTTCTTTAATATCTCTCGCTTTGGCAATTCCCATTGCTGCTGATAAAGACGTGCTCGAGTGGCCTGCTTCCCACACATCGTGTTCGGACTCCCGCAGTTTTGGAAAGCCGCACAGGCCTTTATACTGTCTGAGTGTATCAAACTGGTCAATTCGGCCTGTTAATATTTTATGAATATATGCCTGGTGTCCGACATCAAATATAAATTTATCTTCAGGTGAATTGAAGTGTTTGTGCAAAGCTATGGAAAGCTCAACGACACCGAGGTTTGCACCTATATGCCCACCTGTCTGGGAACAGGACTGGATCAAAAATTCCCTGACATCCTGTGCAAGTGATTCCAATTGATCTACATTTAATTTTTTTAAGAATTTTGGATCTTCTATTTCAAAAAGATTCATAATACATCCAACCTTTAAATTTACTGTTTTTAATTATAACATTACTAACAGTATCTAAGATACAATAAGTTCCAACATTAATTAATTGTCTCTTACTGCAAATTTGTCAAGTACATTTTTCAGTTCGTCAATATTGATCATGTCACTCACGGCTTCCAGTTCCGCTCTCGCAAGGGTCACTCTTCTGTCCATCTGGTCCATGGCGCCTTCCAGACCGAAGGTGCTGACATAAGTGACTTTATCCTTACGTGCATCACTGCCGGTGTTCTTACCCGTAATTTCCACATCACCGGTGACATCAAGTATATCATCTCTGATTTGGAATATGATGCCCAGATAATCAGCAAACTTTAAAAGATGGAATGTTGTTCTTTCATCTGCATCCGCAATGACAGCCGCGGCTTTTACAGGAGCACTGATTAATTTACCGGTCTTATAGCTGTGAATCTGCTCCAGATCTTCAAAAGAGATTTCTCTATTTTCAGCTTCTATATCCAGCATCTGTCCACCTATCATACCATTCTGACCGGCAGATTTTGAAATCATCTGTATGAGCTTCAATTTATCGCCCGTGGATAATTTCTTATCATTGGCAATGAGGCTGAAACTTTCCGTCAGCAGATTATCTCCTGCCAGAATCGCGGCAGCTTCACCAAAAACTTTATGGTTGGTCGGGTTCCCTCTTCTCAGATCATCATCATCCATTGCAGGCAGATCATCATGTATGAGAGAGTATGTATGAATCATTTCTATGGCGCCTGCAGTCTTCAGCCCGGACTCCAGCGGTATACCAAAGGCATCCAGAACAGCGAACAGCAGATATGGACGGAATCTTTTGCCGCCTGATTTAATGGAATACTTACTCGCTTCCATGATTGTCTTCGATACATGATTTTCTTCAAGGTGTGTCAGAATGACATCGTCGATTTTTTTAATATGGTAGTCAATATTATTCATCATTGCCGTCCTTGTTCAGAGTTTCCACTTTCAACTCTGCATCTTTTAGTATTTTTTCACATTCACGGGACAGTTCAACACCCTTTTTATATAGTTCAAGTGATTTTTCCAATGACACATCATCATTTTCCAATTCTTTTACGATACTATCCAGTTTATTCATTTTTTCTTCGAAGGATTCAGTCTTCTGCTCACTCATCATTGTTCACCTCTATTACTTTGGATATTACATTCCCTCTGTGGAAATGGCTGATTATCAATTCATCTTTTTTAATATTTCCGGCATCTTTAATGACTTTTTCGTCTTTTGTCGTGTACGAATAGCCACGTTTCAATACAGACGTCGGACTTAATGAATCCAGCATTTCAATTTTATTCAATAAAATTCTTCTATTGTTTTTATTGATCTGATGAATCGATTGATTTAAATTATCATTCAGACCTGACAGCTGATTTTGATACATGTTGATGTCGGGCATCGGAGACAGGTGGTTCAAACTGGATTGAATATGCTTTAACCCATATGTATGCTCTCTGAAGGCGTTATTGAAATTTGAAACCAGTTTATCTTTTTGATTTATGAGGCGCTCTGTCTGCTGATCATACAGCAAAGAAGGCGTTTTAAATTTATAGTAACCGGCAAGAGCGTCCAATGACTGTTTCTTATATTGTATATTCTGCATAATATCACGAGTAAATTTCAGCTCGGTTTCTTTCAGCCGCTGGATGATGTCCTGATAGAAAGGTACAGCCAGTTCTGCTGCCGCAGTCGGCGTCGGTGCCCTCAAGTCTGAAATATAGTCCACCAGTGTAGTGTCCGTTTCATGACCGACACCGGTTATGACAGGAGTTCTTGTATTGAATACCGCCAGAGCCACGGATTTTTCGTTGAATGTCCAGAGATCTTCAATGGATCCGCCGCCACGTGCTAGTATTATCAGGTCAACTTTCAGAGTGTCTGCATATTCCAGCTGATTAATCACATCGTTTTTACTTTCCGCACCTTGCATAAGGGTGTTCATTACATGAAGTTTTACAAGAGGATACCGTCTTTTGAACGTAGTGATCATATCTTTTACAGCTGCGCTTGTGGCAGAGCTGATCAAAACAATATTTTGAGGATACTCAGGTATGGGCTTTTTATGCTCCTGATCGAAATAACCTTTTTGAGAAAGCTCTTTCTTATCTTTCTCAAGTTGTTCGAAAAGCTGGCCGACACCGTCTATTTGAATGTCTTCAGCATAAATCTGATATTGACCGGTGTTTTCAAAAATGCTCACCCGGCCGGATATAAGTACTTTTTGACCTTCCACAGGTTCAAAAGTCAGCTTTGATGCAGCAGATTTAAACATTATGCCTTTGATAACAGAGTGGCCGTCTTTCAGTGCGAAATATAAATGTCCGCTTGAATGAAGCTTAACATTGGATAATTCACCTGTAACAAAGACCCGTCGTAAATACGGGTCTTGGTCAAATTTGTATTTTAAATATTTTGTTAAAGCTTTTACGGATAAATATTTATTGTTTTCCATCACTATTTTCATCCATTTCTTCTAATAATTCAGGAAAGTTTTTAAGTACACCGTTGACAAATTTATAACTGTCTTTGTCACCGTACAGTTTTATGATTTTTACCGCTTCATTAATGATTACTCTTGGTGGGGATTCCTGCAGCAGCAATTCAGATATCGCCATTCTCAAGACGTTTCTTTCTGCTTTGGATATTCTCTCCAAAGTATAGTTTTTCAAATGTCTGCTGATGTGGTCATTTACATGATCCTTGTTCGTCTCATAATAGCTGACAACATCTTTTATATATGAATAATCGCTAAGAAGATCATAAAATGCAGCTTCATTAAGTTTCACTGCATCATGATCTATTTGAAAGAGTATTTGAAATATTTTTTTACGCTGTTCATGTCTGTTCATAAAAACACCAATCCATCTTTATTTAATGATATTCACGATGTGAACATTTATTTCTTTGACCTGCTGCTCCAACATAGTGTGTAAAGTCTGATTGACATTAAACTGGATGTTCTCAGCAACTTTATGAACGTTTACACCTTCTTTTAATACTACGTAGACCGATAAAATAACTTCATCGTCTTTTATATCGACACGCACACCGCGTCCGCGATATTTTTTTCCGAGCTTTTCTATATTACCACTTGCGAAATTATTTTGTAAACTGTGTACTCCAGGTGTTTCTGTCACTGCAATGCTTGTTATCACTTCTATCACTTCAGGAGAAATATTAATAACACCTAAATTGGAATTTTGTGTTGAAATCTTCACTGTCATCACCTCTTGATATTATTATAACATGATATCATTTAAGGCTAAAAAATTCGTGTTGTAATTATTATTGATGAAGTCATCATTTTTTAACAGATTCATATGGAATGGAATCGTCGTATCGATACCATCAATAATGAATTCTCCAAGAGCACGTTTTGAAATATCTACGGCTTCTTCGCGTGATTCGCTGTGAACAATCAATTTGGCTATCATGGAATCGTAATATGGCGGAATAGTATAACCGCTGTAACAGGCAGTATCCATTCTCACACCAAAGCCGCCCGGTGTGATGAAGTTGGTTATCTTACCGGCAGAGGGCATAAAGTTTTTAGATGGATTTTCCGCATTAATACGGTATTCGATTGCATGTCCCTGGAAAGTAATCTCTTCCTGTTTAAAAGGTATTTCCTCTCTCATTGCAATTTTAATCTGCATTTTAACCAGGTCTATTCCCGTAATCATCTCGGTAACAGGATGTTCAACCTGTATACGTGTATTCATTTCCATAAAATAAAAATTATCATCGTTCAGGTCATATATGAACTCGATTGTGCCCGCCCCGATATAATCGATGCTTTTTGCTGCCGTCACTGCAGTCTCACCCATCTCTTCCCGTTTTGTATCGGTCAAAATAGGGCTTGGAGCCTCTTCGACAAGCTTTTGCATTCTTCTTTGAATAGTGCAGTCACGTTCACCCAGATGGACGACATTACCGTGATAATCCCCCAGTACCTGAATTTCAATATGGCGGAAGTTTTCTATATACTTTTCTATATACAGACTCTTGTTGCCAAAGGCGCTTTCGGCCTCCTGCTCCGTCATTTTATAGTTCTGGACGAGTTCCTCTTCATTACGGGCAACACGAATACCTTTGCCGCCACCGCCGTAACTCGCTTTAATGATGACGGGATAGCCCACTGAAGATGCAACTTCTTTGGCATGATCTACCGACTGGACAACACCGTCACTTCCCGGCACCGTGGGAACACCTGCTTTTTCCATGGTGTTCTTAGCTACATCCTTAACACCCATCAACGAAATCGTTTCATACATCGGCCCGATGAATATCAAGTTTGAAGCTTCGCACATTTCGGCAAAATCACTGTTTTCTGCCAGGAAGCCGTAACCGGGATGAATTGCATCACACCCGGTTTTATGTGCAATGGTGATGATGCTGATCATATCCAGATAACTGTCCTTGGATAATTTGGGTCCTATACAGTAGGATTCCGTTGCAAGTTTCCGGTGAAGACTGTCTTTATCCGCTTCGGAGTAAATACTGACCGATTCAATTCCGAGCTCACTACATGCACGAATGATTCTTACTGCAATTTCACCACGGTTGGCTACCAACACTTTTTTTATCATAGGACTCTGAACAATGGCTGATCATATTCAACCATATCTCCGTCTTCAACAAGAATCTCTACAATTTCACCGGAAGTTTCTGCCTGGATTTCATTGAATAATTTCATTGCTTCCAAAATACACACAACAGAGTCATTGGAGACATTGTCCCCGACACTTATGAATGGCTCAGACTCCGGGGAAGGTGCTTTGTAGAAAGTACCGACCATCGGTGCTTTGATCAGCGTACCTTCCTTTTGGGCAGACTCGCTTTCAGCCGCCGGGCTATTTGGCAGCGGGCTGACAGCTGCAGTCTGCTTTGCAGGTACTTCCTTCACTTCAAGCGATGCTTCTTTTTTCAATTTGATATCAACGTCTCCGTCTTTATAAGACAGTTCCGACAAAGATGCTTTTTCCATACGTTCAATTAATTTATCAAGATTATCAATATTCATAGCAATACTCCTTAAGGAAATTTCTTTATATAATTTTACTTCAGTGGTCATACCAATTCAAGTGAAAATAATAAAAGCAGAGAAAACTCTGCTCTTATGCTCTGGAGACGTACTCTCCCTCGTCTGTATTTATTACTAAAACATCACCTTGGTTGACAAAAAGTGGCACTTGAAT
>DEQG01000068.1:36069-38248 GCA_002360325.1 Salinicoccus sp. UBA3372
TCGGTCACTTGGAGTTCTACCGTCTTCGGCAGCTGGACACCGAGGGTTTCACCTTCATACATGATGATAGTGACATTCATATTTTCCTGCAGAAACTGCAGCTCATGTTCCAGCTGATCAGCCTGGAGCTCCACCTGATCGTACGTATTATTATCCATGAATACATGACTGTTGCCGTCTGCATACAAATATTGCATCTTTCTGTTATCTATTTGAGCTTTACCGACTTTTTCCCCTGCTCTGAAAGTTTTCTCCTGAATTGCACCTGATCTCAAGTTTCTCAGTTTACTGCGGACAAAAGCGGCACCTTTACCTGGTTTTACGTGTTGGAAGTCTACGACTCTCCATATGCTGCCGTCTGTTTCAATCGTTAATCCTGTTTTTAAATCGTTTACTGATATCACTTTTTTTCCTCCTCAAGTTTAAATAATGAATAACTCTTTTGAACTGTGTGTCAGTTTTTTAAGTCCCTTATCGGTTACGAGACAATCATCTTCTATCCTGACACCGCCTAAATCATCGACATATATACCTGGTTCGACTGTGATGCACATATTTTCTTCAAGAATAGTTTCACTGCTTTTGGCAAGTGCCGGTCCTTCATGAACTTCGAGCCCAAAACCATGGCCGAGTGAATGTCCGAAATTATCTCCATAACCATAGGAAGATATGACATCGCGCGCTACTTTATCAGCTTCTGAACCTGTCATTCCATTTTTGATATCATCCAATGACTTCAGCTGCGACTCCAGTACTATATCATATATCTTTTCCATTTCACCGGAAACCTCGCCAACACCGAATGATCGTGTGATGTCTGAGGCATATCCTCTATAATATGCACCGAAATCCAATGTGACCATATCGCCGACTTCTATAATTTTATCCGAAGCGACACCATGGGGCAATGCACCCCGGTATCCACTTGCAACAATCGTGTCAAAACTTGCACCGCTTGCACCAAGTTTGGTCATATAACCTTCCAGTTCATTTTTAACCTGCATCTCACTCATACCCGGCTGTACATATTTTAAAATATACTCGTATGATTCATCGGCGATTTCACAAGCTTTCTTAATCAATTCCAATTCATCAGCTGTTTTAAACATTCTTATTTTCTCCACTTCATTTGTCAGTGGGACAAGTTCGAAATTGTCAGCAAATGCCCTGTGTGTATTGAAGTTGACATGCGCGCCTTCAAAACCTACAGTTTTAAGGTCTTTTTCCTTTAAAAACTTAATGATGAAATCTATCAGGCCATTTTGCTGCAGGACAAATTCAAAGTCTTCAGCCTCTTCCCTGGCCTGAGTGTTATATCTGAAATCAGATATTAAATATTTTTCATTTTCAGTTATGATGACGGCACCGCTGGAACCTGTGAACTGTGAGAGATATCTTCTGTTGTAAGGGCTCATTACCAGTAACGCATCCAGTTTTTCTCTCTTAATCAAATCATGTACTTTTTCGTATTTAATCATCTTTTCACCTCAAAATATAATTTGCAGTATCAAATATCCTTTTTCATTTATAAGTATGACATAACATGTTAAAATAATAAAATGATGTTAGGGAGATAAAGTATGAAAAATTTAATCTTTTTATTCACTTTTATGTTAATGCTCGCTTCATGCGGCAGCCCATCTGCTGAAGAGGAACTGTCTTCTGCAGAAGCCGAGAAAGCAGAGCTGGAAGAATTACTCCAAACCGAAACAGTAAAACTTGAAAGAAACTCCATGAAGCTGGAAACACTGGAAAATGAAATTTCCCAGGCGGAGACATCCCAGAACGACGACAATGTTCAGCTCTATATAGATACCGTTGATGAATACACAAGTTCACTGGTCACTGAATTGGAGTCACTCAATGAACTGTTGCAGGAAGACAGCGGTACGGAAAATTACAATAACCTGAATGAGAATATCGATTCCATCATTCAAAATATTGATGAAACCATCAGCACTTATGAAACAGAAGTCATCAACCTTGAACTGAATGAAACTCTGTTGAGACGGCATAACTCACTTGAAGTTGCACACGCAGACATGTCAGGTGCACTCGAACAGATAAAGACGGGTGCCGCAAATAATGATACAGAAGCAGTTCAAGACGGCATTGCATCTTTAAACAGCATCAGTGAATTCTATTAAAAAGAAAGTAGCGAGAAAATGGAGAAAACTAA
>DEQG01000068.1:38410-68060 GCA_002360325.1 Salinicoccus sp. UBA3372
ATTATAGAATCCAGCATCTTCGGTATGAAGCACATGGAATACGCTACAGACCGTTATGAAAGAGATCCGGAAGACGATGTAAATATAGAATCCGAAAAACAGTCTGCGAACATGGCTAAAATTGTGCTTTCCACTGTACTCGTCGGTATATTGTCTTTTCTTATCGGTAAATTTATATTTACCTTGATTCCCGTATTTGTAGCAGAGCTGTTTTCCGGTATCATCACAGGTCATTTCGGACAGGTTGCTCTGGAAACATTTTTTAAATTATTACTGCTGCTTGGCTATATTTATGTAATATCCTTTACGCCGATGATCAAACGGCTTTTCCAGTATCACGGCGCAGAACATAAAGTGATCAATACATTTGAATCCGACAAGGAACTCACAGTAAATAATGTACAGGAACACTCAAGACTGCATTACAGATGCGGCAGCTCATTCATTCTGTTTACAGTACTGGTCGGCTTTGTAGTTTATATGTTCGTACCGGTCGAACCGTTCTACGTGCGTATATTGAACAGAATATTTTTAATACCTGTTGTTTTGGGCTTATCATTTGAAGTGCTGCAGCTGACAAACAAACTAAGAGACATTCCGGTCTTGAAGTGGCTGGGACTGCCGGGGCTGTGGTTACAGTACCTGACGACAAAGCAGCCTGAGAATGATCAGGTGGAAGTCGCAATCCACTCATTCAACCAATTATTACGGAGGGATAAAGTTTGAAGAAAATTTTGCTCTACTTGTTTATAGCCGTTGCCATCATAGGGTTGATATTTAATATCGACATGGTAATGAATATGATCCTGAGCTCACTAATTTTCATCTTGGTACTCGGCGCTGTCCTATACGGAATATATTACTTCTTTATACAGACCCCGAGTCAGAGAAAATATAAACGGGCACTCAGAAAATCCAGAAGAAGACACAGAAAGAGATGATTAAAAGCACCTATGCGGGTGCTTTTTCCATTTAGTCTTTTAGGATCACCATAATATTAAATTTGATTTATATCGTCGCCCATTCACCATTACGAAACTTATTCCGCCACTTCCCTCTTTTAAATTATATAAAAGTTAATTATAATGTTTAATGTGGATGTATTTATGAGGAGGGCGAAAATTGGATACTTGGTTAATAGTATTAATCGTACTCGTTGTACTTATTGCTCTATTATTAATAAATGGTCTTCTTAACATGAGGAATGTTAAAGCACTGCCGGAAGACGAATTTAAACAAGATATGAGAAAAGTGCAATTGGTCGATTTGCGTGAAAAGGAAAAGTTTGAACATGGTCATATTCTGGGAGCAAGGAACATCCCTATGATGAATCTTTCAATCAAGATGGGATCATTGAGAAAAGATAAGCCGATCTATTTGTATGATCAGACAGGCAGACTTTCAATCAGAGCTGCAAAGATGTTGAAGAAAAAAGGATACACAGATGTATACATGCTGAAAAATGGAATCAGTAAATGGACTGGAAAGATCAAGTCTAAAAATAAATAAAAGCAATTCTCCGACAGCTGGAGAATTGCTTTTTTATATCTGTTTCAATTAGTTTTTGTGGAATGGTGCTTTAACGAATTTAGCATCAACGTCTTTGTTACGGATTTTGATGATGAACTCTTTTTCAAGTTCGTGGAAGTCAGTATCAACCATTGCAAAACCGATTGAACGTTTTGTGGCCGGTGACTGTGTACCACTTGTAACGACACCAACCTGGCTGCCTTCTTTGTCAAATACTTCATAACCAGTACGTGCAATACCTTTGCCTGTAATTTCAAAGCCTTGAAGTTTACGCTTAGCGCCTTCTTCTTTTTGCTTCTGCAATACATCTTTACCTATGAAATCACCTTTGTCCACTTTAACAGCAAAGCCCATTTTAGCTTCAATGGGAGTGATTTCTTCAGTGAGGTCCTGACCGTGAAGCGGCAGTCCGCCTTCAAGTCTTAAAGTATCACGTGCGCCAAGACCACATTCTACTGCACCTTCTTCTTTGAAGAGTTTCCAAAGAGCTACAGTATCTTCGCTCTTACAGTAGATTTCAAATCCGTCTTCACCTGTATAGCCAGTTTGTGAAAGGATTACATCTTTGCCATCAACTTTGAAATCTGTTCTGAATTCAAACATTTTGATGTCGCTGATATCTTCTTCAACGTGCTTTTGAACCATTGCTCTAGCATTTGGTCCCTGAACAGCAATCTGACCGTATTCCGGAGATACGTTCTCTACTTTTGCATCAAAGCCTTCGATTGAATTCAACCATTCAAGGTCTTTGTCAGTATTGCCCGCGTTCACAACAAGAATGTACTCATCTTCACCTAATTTATAAGCAACTAAATCATCGATTACTCCACCTTGTTCATTACACAGAAAAGTATAATGTGCTTTAACATCAGTGAGTTTAGTGATGTCGTTTGTAAGGACATGATTTAGAAACTGTACAGCTTCTTTACCTGAAACTTTGATTTCACCCATATGACTTACATCAAAGATTCCTACATCTTCTCTTACTGCATTGTGTTCTTCTTTGATGCTCGTGAATTGAACGGGCATTTCCCAACCACCAAAATCAACAAGTTTTGCACCACTTTCATGATAATATTCATTCAATGGTGTTTTCTTTAATTCAGCCATAAATTGTTTTCCTCCTCAAAATAAATGAAACAGAACAACTGACCCGTTGCCCTGTTGAGTAATCTTCAGGAAAGCGTCACAATACTGTTCTTTTGCCTGAGAGATTCACCTGTTAAGGCTTGCTCCTTCGGCGACGACTCAACGTGCTCTCCAGTATTGATCTTACGCAAAATTGTGTTGTTCCAACAATATACCTTCTTATTATATCAATAAGTCGAATTGTTAGGCAAGCTTTAACATTCCAATTGTCATGAGCTGCGGTCAAGACCTTCCAATTCCAGTACTACTGCTTCTATTTCTGGCACTTCGAGACCCGCATCCACCTGATAATGAGACGTTTCTTCGTAAAATTTCAGTCTCGATTCGTATAATTCCTTTGCCGCATCATAGTCATTTTTCAGCATCGGCCGCCCTTCATCATTTTTAACACGCTCATACAATAGATTGAACGGCGCCGAGAGGAAATATATGTTATGATTTTTATTTTCCTTAAGAAGGTCTCTTGACTCTTCGTATGTAATGATGCCGCCGCCTGTTGAGATGACTGCATCAGTATTGCCGATCACTTTTTTTAAAGTATTCTTTTCAATCTGTCTGAATCCGCTCTCGCCCAGATTTTGAAAAATCGAGCTGATCGACTGGCCGGCCTCTTCTACAATATAGTGGTCGAGGTCTATGAATTCCTTACCCGTGCTTTGTGCCAGACGTTCACCTACGGTCGTCTTACCGCTGCCCATAAAACCTGTTAAAATCATCTTTTCACCCTGTTCCGATTATTTTATTAATGTAATTTTCATATATTAATATTAAATTTGTCCTGATTTCAATCACCATCATGTATCTATTATAGAAGTGGTAATAAACAGATATCAAATAAATCAGTATAATATATAGTGAAAAGCTGATAAAGCCATCATTTTTTAATAATAATTTCTTCATCGAATTCTCCATTGGTTTTAATTTTAATTTTTATAACTTGTTTTTCGTCACTAATATTCCAGGTGGTGACATCAAACAGCATCGTTATAAACCCTTCATTATTTATACTTTTTATAATTCTTGTATTATTCAGCTGATATTCTATTTTGCCGCGCGCTGTTTCAAAAACAATCGAATCATGGTCACTTTTCTCTACTTTTTCAGAAGAGTCAGACGTTTCAATAATATCCATTATGAAGATGTCGCCGTCAAGATCGGTGTCTATCAATCCGTATTGTGAAAACACTCCAAAAGCTGCTGGTAATATAAATGCAATCAGACTGATCACTGAAAGTGAAAACAATGTTTCGAGGTAAGTGAACCCACAATTATTTAATACTGATGCATAAATCTTTCTTGATTTTGTCACATATCTCACCCGGCCTCACCAAAAATTTATCATTACCTTTTTTAAATTCTTCAAAAGATTCATATCCTGAAAGCGAGATGTACAACTCTCTGTTGAACTTCAACTGTGATTGAGTGATGCTGTCATATTGCACAAGGACAAGAAGTGCAGGAAGCAGTATATTGGTAATTATTAACAGAGTCAACAATGACAGCAGTGAATCCATCAATAAAAAACCATCATCGTTCAATTCTGAATTGTCCTTTTTGAATTTGAAATACAAATCGAACATCCTCCCCGCTGCAATTAAAAATTATCGCTCCAAAGGCATTTGTGTTTCCTGAAGAAAGATAATTGAACCTTTTAAGACCACCGCTCTTCAGTCTGCACGTTGTCAGAGGATATTCATAAATATCTTTACGGTCAAGTGAACGCACAGTCAATTTATCACCCACATGATCGATCAGAACAGTATGGGCTTTCTCCTGCTGTATGCTCCTGATCTGAGCAGCCTTAAAGAAATACGAAATGTTACTGATTTCAGTTTCTTTATCATCGGGGTTGTAGTCAGGCATCGTATTGACAGAGATAAGAAGTATGACGCTGACAACAAAAAGTGTCAGCATCATTTCCATCATTGTAAACCCTTTAATTTTCAGTGCCTACTCTCTTTGCCTCACCACCTGAAACCGTAATTTTTACACCATTTGCACATTCTAACTGATCTTTTGTGATGTACCCTCCAGTTTCCAGTGCTCCTATATCTGCTGGGTCCGATCCGTGATTTAATTTATAAGCCTGGACCTGGCTCTGCACCATCTTCACCTGGGCGTCACATCCGGTGTCCTGAACACTTGAACTCTGAGCAGCGATATTCGGAATGATGAGTATGATCAGCACGGATATGACAAGCAGTACAAGCAGCATCTCGATCAATGTAAATCCATCTTCATTCCTAACAATTTTTTTCATAAAAAGTTTTCTCATAGTAAATTCCCCTCGTCTTTAATTTAACGTAGACATCATCTGAAATATGGGTAACATTATAACGAGATACAGGCATACGATCAGCACCCCTAAAATGCTGAATATGACAGGCTGTATTCTTTTAGTTAAGTTTTCTATACGCATAATTATTTTCTCCAAAGTGTACTCACTGAAAATAACAAGCTCTTTACCCACTTCACTGTTTAACTCACCGTGACTGATGAAAATGGACAGCTTCTCATCCAGTATTGGAATATCTTTTACGGCCGCTGACATTGAGTTGCCCTGGTTGAGTTTCTGTTCTATCCTGATTGCGATGTAATTTAAATAAGCACTCAATGATTGGTTTTTAAACAATGCAATGATTTCTTTAACTTCCAGCCCGTTATTAATAAAATAGCCGAATTCTCTGGAAAACCTGTATGTGTGGTAATGCACCACATAAAATTTCAACAGCGGCACTTTCAATAAAATCCTGATCTGTGTTTCTACCGGAGCGTATTTTATTATCAGGACTATGATAAGAAACAGCACAGTAAATACTGCTATCAACCCGATAACCGCCTCCGGAAGAATTTCAAGCATGACTGTAAGTACACTGACAATCCCTTTCGCTTCAGTGCCGATTGAATTATAAAGTGACTGGAACTGGGGGATGACAGTATAATTCAATATGATCAGCATGACGATGAATATACTGACCAGCAGAAGTGGATACTGTATCGATTTAATCAGTTTTGAAAATGTCTTCCGCCTGTTATCAAGGTATATTGCCGATTCCTTCAGGTTATTGATCATCTCTCCGTGAATCTCTGCGAAGACAACCTGGATGATAATTGACTTTCTAAAGCCCAGCATCTTTAAAATGTCACTGAGCTTTTCACCATTACCAATCTGCCTTAATGCCTCCTCCTTCGTATTCTGTTTTAATACATCATATTGTTCAAGAAGGAATATTAAAGCGTTGTACATAGTGAAGCCGCTTTCCATCAAAGTGCTTAATTTCAATAAAAAATGACTGTCATAAATACCGAGTTTATTTGAACTTTTGATTGTAGTATGAAAATTCTTCATCGTTTAAATGTCCCTCATTTTTAAGTGTCAGTAACCTGTCATCAAGTGTTCTGTAACTCACTTTCCTTCCGAGCAAACAATCATTGATATCAGAAGCAGTCAAATATTCATATACAATGAAACTCTTCGACTTTGTATGAAGTATTCTCTGGTTTATAATCAATGATATGCTCTGCTTCAGTTCCTCATCATATAAATCGAAATCCTTAAGGCGGCTGATTGTACTGACAGCAGATTTGCTGTGGAATGTACTGAATACGAGATGCCCTGATAAACTGGCACTGAGGAGCTCCCTCGCTATCGTCTTATCTCTTATTTCACCAAACATCAGAACATCGGGATCGCACCTCAACGCACCTCTTAATAAAGGCTCATATGATATGTTTGCCTTATCATTGATTTCCACCTGCACCATCCCGTCAATTTCATATTCTATCGGATCTTCAATACTGATCACCTGTCTTGACCCTTCCTTTATGACTTCATTGAGCAGGTTGGACATCAAAGTCGATTTTCCTGAGCCTGTCGGTCCTGTAAAAAGAATCAGACCTTGTGACAGTCTCATATAATCTTTGAAAAATTCGAATTCATTCTTATTTATGAACAATGATTGTGCGGGCCGCTTGTCCAGTGTATCCAGAATTCTGATCACTACGACTTCATCCATAAGTGTTATCGGCAACGTGCTGACTCTCATTACAAGTTCCTCATCATTAATTTTCAAAGTGGTCTTTCCGCTTTGAGGGATTTTGTGTTCATTTATATCAAGTTCAGCGATAAATTTTAAAAAATTTATTAATCGCTTGAATTCATCTTTTGATATTTCCTGAAAGTCTGTCATTTTGCCTTTCTGCCGAAATTTTATCCTGCCACATTCACTTTCAAGTATAATGTGAATATCAGTAGCATCATTTTCCTGTGCACTTTCCAAAATATTGATAATTTTATTTTTCATAAATTTCCCTCCTACTATATATAATCCTAAAAACTGCTGTTTTGATTTTTTCTCACTTAATTTCACACTTTTTGGATTTCTGTATATATAAAAAGGAGTTATTATAGTATTATGGAAGTTATTACCATGAAATTTAATATAAAGCCTATTTACTTTAAGAAATAGATTATCTATAATTAGTAGTGATGAAATGTTTATAAATATTTACTTCGATGAAAGGACTGGTCCGATGGATAAGGTATTTAAAACTTTAGGTTTCTGGACAGCAATGTTTAGTATTCTGTTCTATGTGGGCGATATGATGATGATGACATTATTCTTCCTTGCTCAGACAGGATTCTTCGTCTTACTTGGATATATGAAATTGACTGAGAGAATGTATATGTATGTATTTGCAGCATATTTAGTATTCTTCTTCGTTGGGTTTACATACTACACAACGTTTATAATGGAGCCTGCATTCGGCTAAAAGACAAAAAAGTTCAAACCTTTCGGTTTGAACTTTTTTTTGAATTTAAATTATATATGGATTTGTCTGCTTTTCTTTTTCAATGGAAGTCTCATTTCCATGCCCTGGATAAACTGTCGTCCCGTCATCCAGTTTAAACAGCTTATTTCTAATTGAATTCATCAGCTTATCAAAACTGCCCTCAAGCAGGTCTGTACGGCCGACACCTCCGTTGAAGAGCACATCTCCTGAAAATATTTTCTGTTGTTCCTTAAAATAAAAACTCAAGCTGCCAGGTGAGTGTCCCGGTGTGTGAAAGATTTCAAAGTTAAAACTGTTGACGGAATAATCACCCTCTTGAAGAATGACAGGTTCAATATCACTTTCAATCGGCTTTATTCCCATTGATACACGTTTAACTGACATATTCAAATTTGGATCGGCGATCCATTCTTTCTCTTCACCGGCCATATAGACCTGTGTATCATATTTTTTCTGAACTTCATCAAGTGCCCCTATATGATCATAATGAGCATGCGTCAGCAGGATGCCTGCTACCGGCAGATTAATTTCATCGACTGCTCGGATAATCACCCCTGCTTCTGCAGCAGGATCGACAATTAACACTTCTTCACCGTTGGATATTAAATAACAGTTTGTATCTAGCAGTCCCAACGTTAAAGTTTTTACATTCATTCAATCACTCCTAAAAATTCTTCTAGACAAGGTCCGATATTAATTATACAATAATAATGAGCTTAAAGAGAAATATGGGGGGTTAAGATAACATGCCTTTCTTAGATACAGGAGAACTATTTGAAATTGGCGGCGTTACGATTCGCTTCGGCATCAATGCTCTGGCGTTATTAATGATCATTGTTACTGCCTTTTCAATCTGGGGCATCGTAGGCGCACTTAGAGCAAGAAATTTATTGGCTGTAATCATCAGTATTGGTGCAACTCTTACATTTGGCTTCTTTACGGTGGCCACAATACTTACATACGGCTATCCGGAACTTGGAGCTTAAATTGTAAATTCTAGAGATTAGGACATCCTAATCTCTTTTTTATATTTAATAAGAGGAGAGAATTGTATGAGATATGTATTTATTACGGGAACATCCAGAGGTCTCGGGAATGCATTGCTGGAAATGTTTCAGGAAGACCGTATCATCAGTATTTCACGCAGTAAGGTGGAAACCGAATATCCGTTGTACAAAGAATTTTATGTTGATTTTCTCGATGAGAAAGAACTGGAAAGTACTGTTGATGAAATTTTTGGATCAATAGAGCCTGAACCGGGCGATGAAGTGTTTCTAATCAATAATGCCGGTGTGGTGGATCCGGTAAAATCCGTTGAAAATATAGATGCTGAAGGTTTTTTAAACAACTACAAAGTGAACGTTCTTGCCCCTGCCTTATTTATGAAAGGCTTTGTAAACCAATTTAAAGACCTCCGGGGCGCCAAACGTATACTGACAGTATCAAGCGGCGCAGCATTGAATCCGACCGAAGGCTGGGCGGCCTACTGCAGTTCTAAAGCTGCTGTAAACATGGTCAGTGATGTACTGAGACTTGAAATGGACCGTCTTCAATATCCGATTTTCACTGCGACATTCCGCCCGGGTGTAATCGATACCGATATGCAGAGCGAAATCAGATCGTCAGAAGAAAATGAATTCCCTGATGTGGAACGTTTTAAAAAGTTCAAGGAAACAAACAAATTATATAATAAGAAGACAGTTGCATACGTTTTAAAAAGAGTGATAACGTCGGATAATTTCGCTTTCAGTGAAAGCTTCAGCATCAGTGACTTCTTATAAAAAATTAAAAGTAACAGCGAAAGCTGTTACTTTTTATATTGGGAAACTATTTTTGCTGCACCGTATATACCTGCGTCATTGCCCAGAGATGCGAACACTATATCAGTACTGTCCGCCGCAGGCGGAAAAGTATAATTGTGGAATTGCTCCAGTACTCTGGAACGGAGAAATTCACCAGCCTGGCTGAGGCCGCCGCCCAAAATGATATGCGACGGGTTGAGCGTTGCAGCAATGTCACCGATGCCGATACCCAGATATGCCGACATCTTATCCACCAGATGCAGGCTCAGCCGATCCCCTTTTTCTGCATTTTCGAAGATTGCTTTAACGTTCAGTGAATCGGATGATATCATATCATCCAGTGCAGAAGGGATGAAATCCTTGTGATATTTGGCCGCAAGATTTTTCAGCCCTAACGAGGAAGCGACGGATTCCAGGCAGCCTGTGCCGCCGCAATTACATTTCAAATCTTCTTCCACAGCAACTTTTATATGACCGATTTCACCTGCGGCACCACCTGCCCCATGTACAAGCAGACTGTTGACGATAACACCGCCTCCGACTCCGGTCCCCAGTGTGAACATGACCACATCATCTTTGTTCCGGCCTGCGCCGAATGCCTGCTCGCCTAAAGTTGCAAGATTTGCATCGTTATCGACTATGGTCCACACTCCGCTTATCTCCTCAAACTCGTTCTTTATATCTTTCAGGCCGTACCAGTTTAAATTGATGGCACCATTTACTGTGCCTGCTTCAAAATCCACCGGCCCAGGCACACCGATTCCGACACCTGTACAATCATCGATCGATAGTTGATGCACTGACAATTCATCTATAAAGGAAAGATGTATATCTTTCAGTATATTTTCCCCTTCGTCAGTCGTATCAGTCGGTATCTGCCATTTTTCGATCAATTTCAAAGATGAATCAAACAAACCCAGTTTACAGGTCGTGCCCCCAATATCCGCCGCTAAAATCATTTTTCCTCATCCATCCTTTTGTTGATTATTAAAATGCAGTTCAAATATTCCTCATTACTGATCAATCCATTCCTGTAGAGTTCCTGAATTTCCATCTTCATCAGCTCAAGCCGGTTGATTATATCTTTATCATAGATGTAGCTTCCAAACCTCAGCAGTATATCATTGATATACGTCAGATCTTTATTCAATTTCATCCAGCTCTTCAATGATGAGTGCAAGATCCGGATCCTCAACATCACCGTTATACTGATTCATAATGGCTCTCATATCGTCAAACTTCTGATTTTTACGCAATTCGATCATCCTATGTTTAACAATAACGTCGTTCTGCTGATCAACTTGGAAACTCAGGTCATAATACTCTTCAGCCTTTTTATCGTCTCCTGCATGCTGATACAGGGATCCAAGAGCATAATAAGTAAGTCCTGTTTCATTATTCATGGCAAAGGTCTGGTTCACCATATCAAGCGCATCCTGATAATTGCCTTCTTCAATCGCATTCAGGGCTTCCGTGTCCATTGCCTGCGGATCCCCTTCCTCGGGTGACTGAACAAAGAAGACCGGCAGAACGGCAATTATTACAAACGCTGCTATTGCCCCGAAAAACCATTTCTTAAGTAATTTATCAGGGTTGAACATCAATCCCAGCAACAATCCGAACATCAGACCGCCAATATGGGCATAATGATTCACATTGCTGAAAAGTGAAGATAAGACTGCAATGACTATAAAGATTAAAGCAACCTGCACAAGCAACTTATAGTCGAGCTTTTTATTCAGCAGCAGATGTATGATAATAATTCCGAGCAGACCATAAATCGCTCCGCTTGCTCCAAGTGAAATTGCATCTTGAAGAAACATCAGCGAAAACAGGCTCGCGAGAGTTCCTGTCAGCACATAAGCGGCAAGAAGATGCCATTTACTGTACAATGATTCTACAAATTTACCGAGCACAAACAGAGCGGTGACATTGAACAGAAAATGCTCCATACCGCTGTGCAGGAATGTGCTCGTCAATAATCGATAGTAATCACCATTGGCAACCGCATGATAGCTGACAGCCAGATTATCTGTAACCTGAAGCGAGCTTTGTATATAAAGATAGAATAAATTCAGCAAAAATATGACCAGGTTCACCGCGAGGAGCAGATAGGTCATCGGGGTGTACTTAGTCAAATGGGTTTCAAGGGGATGATTGGACATCACCTTTTTTGCATAATACTCATCATTTTTACTCGATGGCTGATTCATTTCCATTTTGTAAAAAGGATGATTGATCAGACTTGAAAAACTGTTCATTCCTTTATGGACAATTTTCAATCTGTCATCTTTATATTTTTCTTTGAAAGGTTCGGCGGCTTTATAATAACTTCTGATACTTTTAATATTGAAGCCGGCCATTCTTGAAAATTCATGATGCCGGTTGAAAATATTATCAGATAACAGCTTCCTTCTTTCTTCTGATAGTGGCTCCGGGTTTATCAGCATCACCGACTGCTTCTTTTTGTTCTTCAGCCAGATGATATTATTGTAATCATCATAATTGAAAAAGGAATAGTCGGTAAAACGTATCACTTCATAAGCTGATTTCCATATTCCAGACATTGGCTAACGTCCTGCTTTTGCATCTAATTTTCTTGTTGGTGTAATAATATGGTCGACAGGGATATCATGAGATTCATGCTCGATATGGCCAAGCTGTTCGTCAAAAATGACAGATACTTTCTGGCCTTCGAAATCTGCGAGGAACTTATCATAGTATCCGCCGCCGTATCCGATACGGTAGCCCTGTTCATCAAATACAAGCCCGGGAACCACTACAAGTTCAAAGTTATTGGTCTTTACAGTTGTCGGCGGTATTCTGATGCCCTTCTTATCTTTCAGTATGTCTTCCATATTTGTGAATGGATAAAAATTCATTACTTTAGCTTTATAATCAACAACCGGGTTGTATACTTTGATACCATCTTCGAGAAGTTTCGATATGATACCGTCAGTATCCATTTCATGCGGCATTGATAACACGATGCCGACAGATTTGAAATTATTTACTTTTATATAATCAAGCAGTTCTTTCTTTAGAATGTTCTCCTGCTCTGATTTATAATTCTCACCCAGTTCCGACAAAGTGTTTATCATATTTTTACGTGATTCTTTTTTAGACATCTGCTGTCCCTACTTTCTTCATTTATACCTCAAGTATCAGTATACATAAGATTATAACAAAATAAAAGTATCCTTAAGGATACTTTTATTCGAAACTAATCTATTTTCTCGATCTTTTCACCAGTTATTACAAAGTATACATGCTCTGCAATGTTCTTTACATGGTCGCCTATTCTCTCCAGATACTTGGCACAGAGCTGACTCTGGCCTGATACAAACAGGTCGCTGTCTTCAAAAATATCAGAAGTCGTCACATGTACAAACAGACTGTCGATATCTTCATCCCGTTCATACACTTCTTTGCATAGTGATGTATCCTGGTCAAGATAGGCTGTGTAAACATCTTTGAGCATCAATGATGCAAGCTGTTCCATCGTTCTTAGACGGAGCAGTAATTTTTCATTAGTGATTCTAACACGTTTCCTTACCTCTGCTAAGTTACTGATGTTATCACTGATTCTTTCCAGGTCATAAGCAATTTTAATGCTTGATATGATGATTCTTGTGTCGGTGGCGACAGGCGCCTGTGTGGTTATCAATGTCACGGCATGGGTGTTGATATTATACTCCCTCTTATTGGCCTCCACATCACCTGTGACCAGCTCTCTTGCCGGTTCAATATCATTCATGCTGAGCAGCTTTGTTACGCCCTGCAGGCGGTCGTAGCAAAGCTCGCCCAGATCGATGACTTCATTGACCAGCGATTGTAATTCACCGGTAAACTTCTCTCTATAGGACATTTTTAACCGAACCTGCCTGATACGTAGTCTTCTGTTCTCTGATCTCTTGGATTTTCAAAGATGACTTTTGTCTCATCATGTTCAACTACATAACCCTGGTAGAAGAATGCTGTTGTGTCAGAGACTCTTGCAGCCTGCTGCATGTTGTGCGTAACGACCACGATGCTGTAGTTCTTTTTCAATTCCTGCATCAGATCTTCCACTTTCGTCGTGGAAATCGGGTCAAGTGCACTCGTCGGCTCGTCCATTAAAATGACATCAGGTTCTGTTGCAAGTGCTCTTGCAATACAAATACGCTGCTGCTGTCCGCCGGACAGTCCGTATGCATTCTGATTCAGACGGTCTTTGACTTCATCCCAGATCGCTGCGTCACGCAGACTTTTCTCAACAACTTCATCAAGTATCTGCTTTTTACGTATGCCGTGTACACGCGGTCCATATGCAACGTTATCGTATATGGATTTAGGAAAAGGATTCGGCTTCTGGAAGACCATTCCGACTTTCGTTCTCAATTCCTCAACGGTGAATTTTCTTTCAAAAATATTTTGATCCCGATAAAGGATTTCACCTTCGGTTCTGACAATCGGAACAAGTTCGACCATGCGGTTCAATGCTTTGACAAATGTTGATTTACCACAGCCTGAAGGTCCGATGATTGCAGAAATTTCATTTTTGTTGAAAGTCAGGTTGATATCCTGCAATGCATGGTTGTCCCCATACCATAAATTGAAATTGTTTGTTTTGAAAATAGGCTCCCTGATGATTTCATTTTTAGTTTCGACTTGAGTCGTATCTTCCAAAATAGCAGTATCTACAGGTTTTCTGATTACATTTTTTTCTTTAATATTAGCCATAGATTATACCTCCAAATTAATAACGCGTTGAGAATTTGTTACGAATGAATATTGCTGCAGAGTTCATTAACAACAGAATGACAAGAAGGACTATGATTCCGGCTGCAGCTAAATATTGGAATTCCTCCTGCGGCATCTTGATCCATGCATAAATCTGCATCGGCATCGCCTGGAAAGAATCCATGACACTGTCAGGTGTCACCAATAATGTTGTCGGCACACCGATGACTACAAGCGGTGCCGTCTCACCTATTGCACGTGATACTGCAAGGATGATACCTGTGATGATACCAGGGATTGCAGCCGGCAGAATGATACGTGATACAGTCTGCCATTTTGTTGCTCCCATTCCTATGGAAGCTTCACGGACTGTCGAAGGTACCGATCTGATGGATTCCTGTGATGACACGACGATCACCGGTAAAATCATCAATGCAAGAGTAAGTCCTGCAGCGAGTACGGAATTCCCCATTGAAAGCGCACGTACAAACATCGCAAGTCCAAGCAGTCCGAATACTACCGAAGGCACTCCTGCAAGGTTTGCTATGTTAACTTTTATGAATTCAGTCATTTTATTTTTCGGAGCGTATTCCTCCAGATAAAGCGCTGTTGCAACCGAGACGAATATTGCTGCCGGTACAGTAACAAGCATAAGCCAGAGTGAACCAATTATCGCTCCGTAGAAACCGGCATTTTCTGCTCGTGATGAGCTGAAATTGGCTAAGAAATCCATGTTCAAATATCCGGCTGCATCGCCGAGAGTATCGACTATCAATGTTATAAGGACAACAAGGCCGACAAGAGTACAGAGGAAGAACAGCCATTTCATCGATTTATTGAATGTTAAACGCCCACTGCGCTCTTTGGCAATCAGTTCCTTATCTATAAGCTGCATTTAGTATTCCTCCCTAAATCTTTTAGACACCCATTGGGAAATAATGTTCATTACAAATGTAAATATGAATAAAGTCATTCCTACAGCGAAAAGGCTGAAGTACAGCGATGAACCGTATGCAGCATCACCTGAAGTGATCTGAACGATGAAGCCTGTCATCGTCTGCAATGATGATGTGATGTCAAAGCTCGCATTCGGCGTACTGCCCGCAGCGATCGATACAATCATCGTCTCCCCTATCGCCCTTGATACAGCCAGTACCACTGATGCTATTATTCCTGAGACAGCAGCAGGCAGCACAACTTTAAATGTTGTTTCAAGTTTGGTTGCACCGAGACCCAGTGATCCTTCCCTTGTGGAATTTGGTACTGCGCTCATTGCATCCTCACTTAAGCTTGCAATCATCGGAATGATCATGATTCCTACAACAAGACCCGCACTGACGGCGTTATATAAAGATATGCCGCTATAAAGTGACTGAAGGACCGGTGTCACGAAGTTGATGGCGAAGAACCCGTAAACCACTGTAGGGATACCCGCAAGAACTTCAAGAATCGGTTTGATGATTTTCCTCACCCGTTCTGTGGCATACTCACTCAGGCAGATTGCGGCTCCAAGACCGACCGGTACGGCAAAAAGTGTTGCTATGACAACAACTTTCAGAGTCCCCATTACAAGTGCCCAGATTCCAAATTCCGGCTCAGCACCATAAGGGCTCCAGTTTGCAGATGTGATGAAAGTCATGAAGGACTCCCTGCTGAAAAACTCCAAAGATTGGGATATAAGAGTATAAAGTATGCCTATAGTCGCTAAAATGGAAATGGAAGTAATAAGTAGTAGTATGACAGGAATCGCCTTTTCAGCGCTGGCACCTTTATTGGATTTATTTTTTTGAATCATTTCCTGAATATTATAATTGCTCATGATTTGCCTCACTTTCAGTCAAAAAGGACGGGCATGGTTCCCCGTCCATTGATACTATTCTGTATTATTATTAGTTTCCAGTGTCCGGCAGTTTGTCATATTGTTCCTGTTGAGCATCTGCTTCAAGCGGAACATATCCAACTGCTTCAGCAGCTTCTGTTGAATTCACAATCACAAATTCGAAGAATGTATGCAATGTTTCATTGTTTTCCAAAGCTTCATTGCTTACATAAGAATAAAGTGGACGGGAAAGCGGGTATTCGAAGCTCATAACATTTTCGTTAGTCGGTTCTACTGCTTCCTCACTGTCAGGGCCTTGGATAGGTACAGCTTTTAACTGATCCTGGTTTTCAAGATAGAAAGCATATCCGAAGAATCCGACAGAGTTAGGGTCGCCGACTACTGATGACACTACCTGGTTTGTGTCTTGGATCAGCTCACCTTCAACACCCTCTTCATCCATCACTTCTTCATTGAAGAAATCGTGCGTTCCGTGTGACTGGTCAGGGCCGTATGCCGTGATCGGCTCATCCGGGAAATCTTCACGGACGTCAGACCAGCTGGAAGCTTCACCACTGTAGATTGTATTAAGTTCATCGAATGTCAATGAGTCAACGAAGTCATTTTCCTGGTTGACAGCAACTGTCAAGCCGTCAGTAGCGATTAACATTTCAGTATATTCAACACCTGCATCTGCAAGCTGCTGTTCTTCTTCTTCAGCGATTGGACGTGATGCGTTAGCAAACTGAGCTGAACCGTCAATCAATGCACTGAAACCGGAACCTGTTCCGTTACCGCCAAGTTCAACCGGAATTTCATATTCTGAATTAAAATCTTCAACCAGTACGTTTAAAATCGGAAATACTGTTGATGAACCTTCTCCGACGATCTGATCATCGTCTTCGTTAACATCACCTGTTACAGCAAGGTCACCGCCGCCTGATGCTCTTTCGTCTCCAGAACCCTCTTCAGTAGACACTTCGTCAGCTGAAGCGTCCTCTTCAGTTCCTTCCTCTGCAGACTCTTCTGTCCCGCCACCGCCGCAAGCAGCAAGAATGAACATCAAGCTCATAAGTAAAGCTGATAGAAACAAGCTCTTCTTCATACTATAATTCCTCCAATGTCAATGTAGTAACTGGTGTTACATATATACAATAGCGGTTGAATGTAAATGTGTAATTAACTAATTGTAAAGATTGTGTAAAGTTGAAAATACATGAAAAAACCTTTTAGAATTTCTTCTAAAAGGTTAGTATTCACCGTATTCAAGTTGTGGATAGAACCAGTCGGTATCATAGTTGAACGGTTCTTCTTCCTCGTGTCCATATTCAAGTTCATAAAATTTGTTGATTACATCCGCTCCAAAATACTGTGCCGGGAAAAACGGTATAGTATATGGCATGTTAGGGAATATTACTGAAAATGCCATATCCGGGTCATCGTACGGCGCATATCCCAGGTATGTCTGGTTGAAGACATCGGTGCCGTCTTTGAAAGTTTCGGCCGTTCCGGTTTTCCCGGCAGCTTTCGGTTCGAGTTCATGATAGGCATCCCAGCCTGTGCCGTACCTGTTTGTCGACTGATCATGAGTGTTGAAAACATCATAAAAACCGTTTTGCACCTGATCCCATTCCTGTTCTGAAATATCCACAGTATTCAGAACTGTAGGAGTAAATGATTTCAGGACAGGCCCTTCTTCATTCGTATCACTGCCCCGCACTTCTTTTGCAAGGTTAAGCTCCATCCGCTCACCACGTGTCGCAATTGTTGATACATACTGGCTCAACTGTAATGCAGAGTATGTATCATACTGCCCGATTGACAAGTACAGATAATTACTTGCAGGATATTGCCCGAAGTCAGGAGACAGGCCGGTCGCTTCATTGGGAAGGTCGATCCCGGTGGACACACCCAGACCGAATTGATTCATGCCGTTTCTCAAAATCTGTCCGGCTTCAGTAATATCGTGCGGCAGTGACATATTGTCCGTATATTCCATTCCTGCAATACGGAGGGCTGTTTTATACATATAAACGTTGGAAGATACCATGAGAGCTTCCTGGTCATCTATAGGAATTTGTGATTCCCGGTTGAAGAATGATGTCCTTGGATTACTGTCACCACTGAAGTTGAGCGGTTCATCCAGCATGACCTCGCCGGCTTCAAGAACATCTTCCTGATATCCTGTAATGATTGTTGCCGCTTTGGTGGAAGATCCCGGAACAAACGTTGAAGTCAGTGTTCCATAATGATAATCAACAATCTCACCTTCATCGTCGATCTGTTTTCCGACCATTGCAAGGACATCTCCGTTATCCGGGTCCTGTACCGCCAACAGTACAGTGTCCAGATGTTCGGGTATGATTGTATAATCTATGTCGCCCGTCACTTCATTTCTTTCCGTAATCTCTTCAGCAAGTCGTCTGAGTGAAGTCAGATGATGTTCAGCCAGTTCTTCAAGTTCAAGCTGCAGTTCAATATCTATGGATAAATAAAGGTCATCACCCGGCTTGCCGCTTTCAACAGTTTCCTGGCTGATAATGCGCCCGGATTTATCCGTCGAATATTTGACCTGTTCTTTATCACCTTGAAGCACATCTTCATACTGATACTCGAGGTAAGTTTTACCTACCCTGTCATTTCTCGAATAGCCTCTTGATAAGTAGTCTTCAAGCAGCTCTCTCGGCAGACCTTCATCCGGTGAAGACACTTCTCCAAAAACGGTTTTTAAAGTGTCGTCATAAGGATAGTGTCTGTCCCAGTCCATGCCTGTGGAGATACCTTCGAGTTCTTCCAGTACTGAATTGACACTTGCAAACTCCTCTTCCGTGACATCTTCATTTTTTATGACCACCGGGTTCAATTCTGGCGCGTTCGCCATCTCTACATAAATCCCGAGAGTATTTAAATCTTCATCTGATAATATACTGTCGACAAATTCTTCATCCGCCCTGTTATAAAATTCTTCATTGAATTCCGAACGGCTGATGTTCCCGTCTTCCAGCAAAGTGGATTCATCACTCATCAGTGAACTCATTTCATCTGGATAGTTATTGATTATGAAGTCCTGTTTGTCTCTTAAAGAGATTGATTCGACATCCATCTGTATGTAGTCGCTCAATTCAGTGGCAACATCCATGATTTCTGAAGTATTCATATTTCTGTGCCTTGTGAAATAAATGGCGGGTCTGGACTCGTTGCCTACAAGCAGATTGCCATTACGGTCATATATTTCCCCGCGCGGTACACTCTGATTGATTTCAACATACTGCGCATTTTCTATTTCTTCCTGATATTCGTCACCTTGCACTATCTGAAGGTAACCGAGCCTTAAAATAAGCAGCAGACACAATATGAATATGACTATGATAACAAGATTGATTCTGCTTTTTAACGTTTGTCTGTTAATTGCTTCGAGGCTTTTGACTTTTGCTCTTTTCAATAGACTTCATTCCTTAACCCATAAAAAAATACTAACGTTATTTTATCATAGCAGATGATTTATAGATATAAAAAAGACGGGAACAGAGTCCCGTCTTGTTATTAAATATTATTATTTTGCATTTTTGTAAAGTTCGTTTACTTTGTCCCAGTTGACAGCATTCCAGAATGCTTTAAGGTATTCAGGACGTTTGTTCTGATACTTGAGGTAATACGCATGCTCCCATACGTCTACACCAAGGATAGGTGTTTTACCATCAGTGATCGGGTTATCCTGGTTTGGAGTTCCAACAATTTCAAGTTCTCCGTTATTGACAACTAACCAAGCCCAGCCTGAACCGAATTGGCCAGCACCAGCTGCTTCAAATTTTTCTTTGAAAGCATCCAATGAACCGAATTTTGATTCGATTGCATCTTTTACTTCTCCGTTAGCTTCAGAAGCATCAGGAGTTAACATTTGCCAGAAGAGTGAGTGGTTGTAATGTCCACCACCATTGTTGCGAACTGCAGTTTTGATGTCTTCGGGTACTGAATTTAAATTTTTGATTACTTCTTCGATATCTTTTGATTCTAAATCCGTGCCTTTCACTGCATCGTTCAACTTAGTGACATAAGTGTTATGGTGCTTAGAATGGTGAATTTCCATAGTTTCTTTGTCAATGTGTGGTTCCAATGCATCATATGCATAAGGTAATTCTGGTAGTTCAAAAGCCATAGTTAATTCGCCTCCAATTAGATTTTACATATTAAATATAACAATTCACTGGTCGAATAACAAATGAATTGTTTACCATACTGGTATTATCATACCTTTGTATGATCTATCTTAAACATTCTGATGAAAACGCGTGTGCTCTGATAAAATAAATAAATAAATTAATAAAGCGAAGTAGTTACATTTCATGATTAAATTTAGTATAATAGCAAATGATTTAAGAAAGTATTTATATTAAGGAGTTTGGATATGTCTGAAATTATACATCGTACTAAAACACGACAGGTAAAAGTCGGCGACTTGACTATTGGCGGTGAAGACCAGATTGTCATTCAAAGCATGACAACGACTAAAACACATGATGTGGAAGCTACAGTTGAGGAAATACACCGTTTAGAGGAAGCCGGATGTCAGATTGTTCGAGTGGCATGCCCGAAAGAAGAGGATGCTTTAGCAATCCCTGAAATTAAAAAGCAGATTAATATACCTTTAGTTGTAGATATACATTTTGACTATAAGCTCGCACTTCTTGCTGTTGAGGGCGGCGCGGATAAAATCCGTATCAATCCTGGTAACATCGGACGCCGTGAGCGCGTTGAAGAAGTTGTAAAAGCATGTAAAGCAAAAGGAATACCGATTCGTATCGGAGTAAACGCAGGAAGTCTTGAAAGACACATCATAGAGAAACATGGTTTCCCTACTGCAGATGGTATGGTGGAAAGTGCACTGCACCACATTAAGATACTTGAAGATCTTGATTTCCACGATATCATCGTTTCGATGAAAGCTTCTGATGTCAATCTTGCAATCGAAGCATATACAAAAGCGGCTAAATCATTTGATTATCCGCTGCATTTGGGTATTACCGAAAGTGGAACATTATTTGCCGGAACTGTTAAAAGTGCTGCAGGACTCGGCGCAATTATTTCACAGGGCATGGGGAATACGCTCAGAATTTCATTATCAGCCGATCCTGTAGAAGAAGTTAAAGTTGCAAAAGAGCTGTTGAAATCATACGGCCTTGCAAGTAATGCAGCAACACTGATTGCCTGCCCTACATGCGGACGTATAGAAATAGACTTGATTTCGATTGCAAACGAAGTTGAAGAGTACATTTCAAAAATCCAGGCACCGATCAAAGTCGCTGTACTCGGCTGTGCAGTTAACGGTCCCGGAGAAGCCCGTGAAGCGGATATCGGCATTGCCGGCGGACGCGACGAAGGATTGCTCTTCATGCACGGTGAAACCGTCAGAAAAGTGCCCGAGGAAACAATGGTTGATGAGCTTAAGAAAGAAATTGATATTCTTGCAGAAGCGCATTATGAAAAAGAACGTAAAGCTAAAGAGGAAGCTGCAAGTAAATAAGATATAAAAAGAAGGGATATTCCTGATGGAATATCCCTTCTTTTTACTTACAGCCGGCACATAGACCGTACAGTTCCACTTTATGATTGGTAATTTCGACATCTTCAAGTTCATTCTGCCACGTATCTACCGGGCAGTAATGTATCACTTTAGTGTTGCCGCACTCTTCACAGATGAAATGATGGTGGTGATGGTCTGAACACGAGATTTTAAACTGCATCTCACCTTCGAAGTTTGTGTTTTCCAAAACCTCGATTTCTTTCAAAGTGTAAAGATTCCGGTAAATAGTATCATAGCTTAAACTCGGATAAATTTTATGAAGCTGCTCCTGAACTTCCTTGGCACTTAAATAACGGTTTTCATTCAAAAACAATTCAATCATAGTCATTCTTTTTTCAGTTACTTTTAGACCATGATCTCTCAATTTCACTTTATACTTCTTGAGCTCTGCTGCCATTTCTACTCACCCCTAATCGATTTAATAAGATTGTTCCCAGCAAGATTAATATTGAGACTAAGACAATCGTACCGCCTGGAGAAATGTTTAGATGGAAACTTAGGAATAAACCGATGATTACAGCTGTTTCGCCGAATATCACACTGACGATCATAAGCTGCTTGAAACTCGACGTTATCCTCATCGCACTTGCTACCGGGAGCGTCATCAATGCACTGACCAGCAATATTCCCACTATACGCATGGATGCACTGATGACCAGGGCAACCACAATAATGAAGGCGACATAAATCCATTTGTTTATGTTCATTACATTCGCATATTCTTCATCAAATGAGACCATGAATAATTCTTTATACAGAAAGAATATGAAAAGAATGACTATGAGGCCGATTCCTGCAATAAGCAGAAGATCATTGATGCTCACAGCACTGATGCTGCCGAACAGATAGCCGAAAAGATCCTGGTTGAAACCGTCTGCCAGTGACAGAAATACGATACCTATCGCGATACCAAGACTCATTATTATTGGAATCGCAAGTTCCTGGTAATGCTTATAGACAGATCTGAGCCTCTCTATGCCGAGCGCGCCCATGATTGAAAATATGATGCCGGTGATCAAAGGATTGATGGTGACAGCAAATATGGAAGACAGATAGACACCGAATGCAATGCCGCCCAGAGTGACATGACTGAGCGCATCGGCAATCAATGACAGTCTTCTGATGACTATGAATGTCCCGACAAGCGGGGCTATCAGTCCTGCGATGACACCGCTGATGAAAGAATATCTTATGAATTCATACTCAAACAGGGCCTGAATCATACACAGCACTCCCTATCGTGATCATGACTGACAAGCTGCAGAGGGAAACCATAAATTTTGGACAGTTCAGCCTCCCCGAGATTTTTGAATTCATGGTTTGTACCATGGAAATGCAGGTGGCCGTTCAGACAGGCTACTTCATTCGCATGATCTACAACTACCCCGATATCATGCGTCACTAATAGTATGGTGACCGACTGTTCCTTCAATTTTAACAGTACATCGTAAAACTCTTTGACATGCTGGTTGTCAATACCGACTGTCGGCTCGTCCAGAACCAGTATGGAGGGACGGTTGATCAATGCTCTTGCGATGAATACACGCTGGGTCTGCCCCCCTGATAATGAAGAGATATTCTTATCTTTCAAATCCCGGATATCCAACAGTTCGAGCACTTCTTCCAGTCTCTTCTTATCCTTCCTGGAAAATCTGTTGAACAGTCCCTTTTGTTTTGTCAGCCCGCTTAAAATCACTTCACTCACCGAAGCTGGAAAACCTTTGGCAAAACTGTTCGATTTCTGTGAGACATATCCGATTTCCTGCCAGCTTGCATATTTCTGGTAATTGTCTCCTTTAATATAAATTTCACCTTCCTGGGGTTTCATAACGCCAAGAATCAATTTGATCAATGTGGTTTTACCCGAACCATTCGGACCGACCAGAGCAACAAAGTCGCCTTTATCAATCTTTAAATTAATATTTTTCAGGGCCGGAGTATGTTCTAATTTATCTTTATAAGTATATGAAATGTTTTTTAATTCAAAGATTGCTTCAGACATTCATTTCGCTCCTTTAAAATTATAATCATCTTATTATAAAGTAACCATTACGATTTGTAAATAGGAATGATTACGAAAGAAGCCGCAGCATTTGCTGCGGCTTCTATTATTCTGCTTCAGCCATTAAAGGATTAATGTCTGTAAGTAGATTTGGATTGAATTTGCCTTCTTTAATCATTTCAATTTCATGTTTGTACGGTGGCTTCTTATTCTTTTTATCTGTTCCGACAAACGGTGTTTCCAAAATCTTCGGTACATTTTTAAATTCCGGATGATTGATGATATAAGTCAGCGTATCAAAACCGATATGACCGAAGCCGATATTCTCATGGCGGTCTTTGTGGGCGCCTACCGGATTTTTAGAATCGTTTACATGGACGACTTTGATGCGGTCAAGTCCAATGATTTCATCGAATTGTTCCAGTACACCATCGAAGTCATTAACGATATCATATCCCGCATCATGCACGTGGCAAGTATCAAAACAGACGCTCAGACGTTCATTATTTTCTACACCGTCTATGATTTGTGCGAGTTCTTCGAAGTTCCTGCCGATTTCAGTACCTTTACCCGCCATCGTTTCAAGAGCGATCTGCACATCATTATCATTGCCGAATGTTTCATTCAAGCCTTTAATGATGGATTCAATCCCTTTATCCGCCCCTGCGCCGACGTGGCTGCCGGGATGCAGAACAATCTGACTGGAACCTAAATGCTCGGTGCGGACGATTTCTTCCTGAAGGAATTCCACACCGTGCTCGAAGACACCGTCACGGACAGTGTTTGCAATATTTATAATATAAGGCGCATGAACGACAATATTCGACATTCCATGCTCTTTCATGTGTGCCTGACCCGCTTCTATATTCAGGTCTTCAATCTTCTTTCTTCTTGTATTTTGCGGGGCACCTGTATAAATCATAAAAGTATTTGCTCCAAAGCCTGCAGCAGATTCACTGGCGGCTTCCAACATTTTTTTCCCACTCATAGATACATGTGATCCTATTAACATAATACCATCCTTAAAAAATTATTTTTTTCTTCTTTTCGATTTAGAATATTTTCGTCTTTCCTGCTGTTTCAGATCATCCAGTTGCTTTGACATCTTTTTCTTATAGCCAGGCTTCACCTTTTTAGGTTTTCTGACCTTATAGTTTAAATTTTGAGCCACATCTTTCTCTATTTTCTTTCTGCTGACCCGGGATGTTCTGGATTTGATTGGTTTCAATTCGCCCTGCCTGACATCTTCATCCTCAAACTGATAGCCCTTTTTCTCCAGCTGGTCGATTAAATAATGTTCTTCAGGTGTATAGATTGTAATCGCGACACCTTCATACTGTCCGCGTCCAACACGTCCGACTCTGTGTGTAAAGAACTCAATGTCTTTAGGGATATCGAAGTTGATTACGTGAGATGCACCGTCTATATCCAGACCGCGTGCAGCAAGATCGCTTGCAATCACCCACTCATATTTCAATTCCCGTATATTTTTTATTTCCTTTGTTCTTTCACGCGGCTTCAAACCACCATGAAAAATGCCTATTTTCATGTTATGCTCCCGAAGGTAATCATACAAGTCATCCGCTCTCGCTTTTGAATTGGCAAAGATGATTCCGATATATGGATTGATCACTTCAGTCAGCTGTTTCACTTTCCCCATCTTATCATCACCTTTGACAGGAACAAGTGAATATTTGATGGAAGCTTTGTTTTTGGGCTGTTCAATCACTATCGTTTCAACATTGCCGATATATTTCTGCAGGAACTGCTGGAGCATTTCAGGTATTGTTGCTGAAAACACTAAAAACTGCGCTTCCTGATGAAGAGTGTTGGCAAGCATATCCACATCATCCAGGAATCCCAGATCAATCATCAGATCCGCTTCATCAATGACGATAGTCTTGGACTCATGGACTTTAAGCACACCGTCTTTCATCAGTTCATTGACCCTGGTCGGGGTTCCGATGATGATCTGAGGCGACTTTCTCGCTTTATCAGCGTCCTTATTGAAATCAGTCCCTCCAATGAACAAACTTGTCCTGATATCCTTATAATTACCAATCAGTTCATTGGTCATCTGAAACAGTTGGCTTGCAAGTTCTCTTGTAGGTGCTAGAATTATAGATTGAGTCGAGTGTTTATCGACATCGATGCTTTCAAGGATCGGCAGGATGAATGCATGTGATTTTCCGCTTCCTGTCTCACTCATCGCAACGACATTCTCCCCTCTCTGTACTTTGGGGATTACTCTTTCCTGGACTAATGTCGGATGGGTGAAGTTTATGGATTTTATTGCCTTGAGCAGATTTTCATCAAAGTTAAATCTTTTAAATGCGTGACTCATAGTATCACCTTTTCATTATTAAATTCGAATTCAATTATAACTGAAAAGCGCGTTACATGCTATAATGTAATTTTGGACTTCATGATGATTTTAATTATAAACGATATTAGATATAATGATTATTGAGGAGGAATGGACTCTATGGATATTATTAAAATTACACCAAGAGGTTATTGTTATGGTGTTGTTGATGCTATGGTCATCGCAAGAAATGCTGCGATGGACAAGTCATTACCGAGACCATTATATATATTAGGGATGATCGTGCATAACAAACATGTCACGGATGCTTTTGAAGAGGATGGCATTGTAACATTGGATGGTCCTAACAGATTGGAAATTTTAGAGGATATCAATGAAGGGACTGTAATATTTACAGCTCACGGTGTCTCCCCTGAAGTGAAAAGACGTGCGAAAGAAAAAGGTTTGACATGCATAGATGCGACATGCCCTGACGTACAGGTGACGCATGAATTGATACGCAGCAAGACTGAAAAAGGCTATGATGTCGTTTATATCGGCAAGAAAGGACATCCTGAGCCGGAAGGTGCTGTAGGTGTAAATCCTGAACATGTACATCTTGTTGAAACGATGGATGATATTGAGGAACTGCCTGAGTACCTTCATGAGAGAAAACTCATCGTTACTAACCAGACAACAATGAGCCAGTGGGACGTCGGACATCTGATGGACGAACTGAAAGTGAAATATGAACACATTGAAGTGCAGCAGGAAATCTGTATGGCGACCCAGGTCCGTCAGGAAGCAGTTGCTGAGCAGGCAGATCAGGCTGAATTACTAATCGTAGTCGGCGACCCTAAGAGTAACAACTCGAACAGACTGACACAGGTTTCAAAAGAAATAGCACATACAAATGCATACAGGATCAGTTCTTTAAGTGAACTGAAAACTGAATGGCTTCATGGAATCGATTCAGTAGCAGTTACCGCAGGCGCTTCAACACCTACTCCAATAGTGAGAGAAGTGATAGAGTACCTGAACCAGTACAATGAAGAGCTGTCCGAACAGCCTGTTTCATCTGTACCGAAAGATAAAATCCTTCCAAAAATCAGAAAACCGAAACCGGTTAAAATAATGGACTGATATTTAAACAGATGGCGATGCATCCATACGGGTGCATCGCTATTTTTATGCAATATATTTTCATACATGATTAGGATAAATAATAAAGTCATGATACTTTATTATGAAACAGGTGACAGGAATATGATCGAAAATGGCTGAGTGATGAATTCACCTTCAGAAGCCCATATGATGATCGTATAGACAAAATACTCTACATGGAAAGATGCTGTCCGACGCACAGTGGCTTCAGACGTTATGATTTTAAATCCATCATGACCGACGGTGATGATGTCCTGCTCCGATATAAATGTGAAACGGAAAACTACGGAACGTTGAATAATGCAGAGCACTTCAAGGTGAAGGGTGGATTTATAGAGGAAGCAGTCGTATATTTTGTGAATGGAACCAAATAATTAAATTTCTGGTTGTAAATCATATAATTTAAGCCGGGCATCTGCCCGGCTGTAATATCCTGCTATTATTTTTCAAATGGATTTGTATCCACCTGGCTGGAAAGAACTTTTAAATCCATATTGCCGCCTATTAAAGCTGCAAGTCCTTTTCTCATGAATATTTCAAGATAGTGACCGGCATCAATGATATTCCTGCCGAGAAGTTTTGCATCATATGCTTCATGATATTTTACATCACCAGTGATCAGAATATCCACACCTGCTTTGAAAGCTTCATCTGCATAGCTCATGCCGGAGCCGCCGATAATGCCGACAGTGGATATATTTTCATCATTGCCTTTCACAATATTTACAATCGGATAATTCATTTTATCTTCCAGCAGCCTGCCCAGTGAATCCAATGTGCCTTCATAATCAAACTTTACACCCAGTCCTTTATTGGGTACATTATTGATTGTGAAGATATCAAATGCAGGCTCCTCATACGGATGGACCTTCAGCAGTGCATCAATGACATTATCCTGCTGATCGGAATCAAATACCGCTTCAACTATATACTCATCCACAATTTCCAGTTCATTACGCGTACCGATATGCGGATTCGCATCCTCATTCGGTCTGAACTGTCCTGTTACCGGATATTCGAAGAAACATTCACCGTAATCACCCTGATTGCCGACACCGCCCTCGGACAAGCCTTTTTTCAAGCCTTCCTTATCTTCCTTCGGTATGTTCACCCTCAGTTTTTTCAGCTCATATTTCTTCGGTATTAAAATCTCAGTATCGGAATAGCCTAAAGCTTCAGCAATCATATGGCTCACACCGTTTGGCTGATGGTCCAGATTAGTATGCATGGTAATCAGGTTGATATCATTTTTAATCAACTTTCTGATGATTCTTCCGTAAAAATGGTCAGTTATGCTGTTCACTTTTGGAAATATGAGCGGGTGATGGGAAACAATAGTGTTTAAATCTTTACCGATTGCTTCATCCACAGTCTCAAGTGAGCAATCAAGCGTTGTTAAAACACCTGTGACTTCAGCTTCGCCGTCACCGACAAGAAGACCAGTATTGTCCCAGTTTTCGCTATCTTTAAACGGCGCAATTTCATCCAATTGCTTCATCAGTTCGTTAATCTTCATCATTCAGCACCTCTTCCAGCATTTTGATTTTAGATTTTATTTCTTCCTTTTTATCACTGCTCTTCTCACTGTTTATACCATTATATATTTTTACCATATGGTCATGTTCCCATTCCACTTTTCCAATAAACGCCTCGTCACGCACAGTCAGATTTACAGGACCGAAAGTCATCTCTTTATCTGTCAGAGACACTTTTTCTTCTTTGTAGTCACAGACCATGATTTCATAGTAGCGTTTACCTGTTTTCAATACCTTTTCATGGGTGATTGTGTAATTAAGATCAGTAACGGCTTTTCTGATCGGATGGGTGAAGTTGTTCGCCTGCAGAACAAGGCGGGGACGACCGCTCACATTGCTGTATCCTTCTTCTATTATGCTTGCAATCAGCGGCCCGCCCATGCCGCATATCGTTATCGTATCCACTTCATCTTCCTTTGATAAAACTTTTAAGCCGTCGCCGAGCCTTGCATCAATTTTATCAGCCATATGATACACATCAATATTTTTCATTGTTGATCGATACGGCCCTTCCACCACTTCACCGCATATTGCACTTTTTACTATTTCGTTCTGAATCGCATAAATCGGGAGATATGCATGATCTGATCCGATATCCACCATTTTATCTCCAATTATATAGTTCGCTGCATATTTTAATCGTTCATCAATCATCTTTACCATCCTCTAAAATAAAAACCTCCACAGATGTGGAGGTTTCATTATTAATTATTATTCTGAGAAAAACTCGTAAAGTGCAGTCAATTCCTCATCGCTTACCTGACTTTCATCAAATGCCGGCATTGAACCCTGGCCGTTTCTTACGATATCGGTGAATTCGTCTTCACCAAGACTGGTTCCTGCAAGTGCCGGCCCCATGCCTCCTGAAAAGTCCTCACCGTGACATGATGCACAGGTGTTTTGAGCAATGCCTTCAGCGTCCACATCGCCTGATGATGCGCCTTCTCCGCCTTCTTCTCCGCCTTCTTCTGAGCCTTCTTCTCCACCTTCTCCTGAACCTTCTTCAGTAGCAACCTCTTCTCCTTCTTCTTCCTGGTTTGCACCTTGTGAAGACAGTAAGAAAACAAGACCCACACCTAAAAAGATGATAAGTAAAAATGGTATAATCGGATTCTTATTCAAATGTTGACCCTCCCTTATATAAATGCATATACAATTATAATTGTATATTAAAAATACATAATGTCAAAATGATTTTAGTTATAAAATTACACTTTTAATATCAACTTAATCCATAAAATCCTTTA
>DEQG01000057.1 GCA_002360325.1 Salinicoccus sp. UBA3372
TAAAAAAGGAAAGTATTCCACTCCAAAATTTTCATATATGAAAATTTTAGAGTGGAATACTTTCCTTTTTTAGTTATATTTATCTATAATATTGATTAACAATAACTCGTATGGAGGGGATCATATGTCTAATCAATCTATTGGAATGCTGATCAGAGAGTTCAGGCAGTCAAGAAACCTGACCATGAAGGAAGTTTGTGACACCGATCTTTCCGTCGCTCAATTATCGAAGTTTGAACGCGGTGTCAGTGAAATAACAATCAACAAGCTTTTAGTCATCCTGGATAAGCTGAATATTACGATTGAAGAATTTTTTCATGCCGAACAGGAATTTGAGCTGAGTGAGTTTGAACAGCTCATAGTGACAATGAAGGAACATTACATAAAAAATGATGTAAGAAGCATCACTGAACTTAGAGATGAACAGCTGGAAAAATACAAGCAGAAAAACATTAAGTTTTTTGAACTGAATGCAATAATGTTAACTGCACTGATAAAAGATCTGATGAACGAAAAGGGCAAAGAACCCGAAATGGAAGAGAAGCTGATCGATCATCTTCTTGAAGTGGACATATGGTGCCATTATGAAATTGTTCTTTTCGCCAACTCCATTTCATTGTTCAATACAAACACTCTGGTCACGTTGACAAATGAAATGGTCAGCAATACAAAATATTATCAGGAAATTAAAAAACACCGCGTCATTACAATACAGACATTGATCAATGTCATACTCACACTTCTTGAAAATGGTGAGACGGACCAGAGTAAAATATTTCAGGATAAACTTACAGAACTGCTTGAGATGGACCAGTATCTGCTTTATGAAAGAAATTACTCAATATATTTAGCCGGCTTGTACCTTTATAAAATCGGACAGAAAGAAGACGGTTTAAAATCAATGCAGCAGGCGATAGCCACCTTTGAAAATTTGAATATCAACCAGCTCGCACATAATTTTCAAACCCACTATAACCAGACCGTGTCCGAATAATAAGAAGCCGTAAGTACCCATCCAGTACTTACGGCCTTCCATCTTATATCTCTTTGTCTTCTACAGGGTCCATCCAGTCTATCGCGCCCACCGTCATTGCCAGATGCACCATCTCACTGTCTTTTTTTGCACCGTGCCAGTGAACGATATCTTTGGCGATATTGATAACATCGCCCGCCTTGATTGTTTCAGGTTCTTTCCCCTCTTCCTGATACCATCCTTCTCCGTGAGTGACCAGCAGTACCTGGCCGGCTTCATGGGAATGCCACTTCGTTTTGCCGCCCGGCTTAAAAGTCACATTCGCTATCGGAGTATTGAGAGGCTCATCCTCTTTGAAAAGCACGTTATGATAGACCTCACCTGTAAAATTATCCGTCCTTTGCTCGCCTTCCGGAAAAATCTTTCCTGCAGACATTTACTCAGCCCCTTTCGAATCTTATACTTCTAAAATATCATCTTTTCAAAATATATTGAAATGATGCGCTGTGAAGCTGTGCCTTTAAAATAAAAGTTCTCGTTAATCTTGGCGCTGAAACACTTCAGACAGGACAAATCGCTGCACATATCATTCCCTGATCTGTCCGGAGCCTTCCACAACATATTTATAGCTCGTCAGAGCTTCCAGCCCCATCGGTCCTCTGGCATGCAGTTTCTGTGTACTGATGCCGATTTCGCCGCCAAACCCGAACATTTCGCCGTCGGAGAAACGTGTCGAAGCATTCACATAAACTGCCGCGGAATCCACATCATTCAGGAAATCCTGAATGGCCTGATAATCTGTCGCAACAATCACATCGGAGTGCCCGGTGGAATATTGCTCTATATGTCCGATTGCACCGTCGTAGCCATCCACCACTTTTACTGCAATATCGTAACCAAGATATTCATCAATATAATCTGATTCCTCAGCAGGAACTGCATTTTTCACCAATTCGCATACTGTTTCATCACCATGGAGAGTCACGCCGGCTGCGTCCAGTGCTTCGGCAAGTTCCGGCAGCACATCGGCTGCGACACTTTTATCCACCAGTAAAGTTTCCAAAGCATTACAGACGGATACTCTGTGCGTTTTCGCATTGACGAGTATTGATTTCGCCATGTCTACGTCCGCTGATTCATGAACATACATATGACAATTGCCTGTGCCTGTTTCAATGACCGGTACCGTTGCCTGTTTCAACACTGCCTGGATCAGCCCGGCGCCGCCTCTCGGTATAAGACAGTCCACGCCTTCATTGAACTGCATGAACTCCGCTGCAAGCTCTCTTGACGGGTCGGTGATGAGCTGGATGCTGTCTTTCGGCACATTCGTTTTTGCCAGTCCGCCCTGCAGCACTTCGACTATTGCCTTATTACTGTTCATCGCTTCTTTTCCGCCACGCAGTATAACGGCATTCCCTGCTTTCAGACACAGTCCTGAAGCATCAGCAGTAACGTTCGGACGTGATTCATAAATAATGCCTATGACTCCGAGCGGCACTCTTTTTTTACTGATTGAAAGACCTGCTTCATTCACCCATTGGCCGTCGCTCTTGGTTGTCGGGTCTTCAAGGCCGGCCATCTTGAGCAGACCGCCCGCCATGCCTTCGAGTCGATCTGCATTCAATGTCAGTCTTTCCACCAAAGCCTCAGACAGGCCGTTCTCTTGTCCATTCTTAATATCCTGTGCGTTGGCTGCCAGAATTTTGTCAGGATTATCCTTCAAAGCTCCCGCCATCGCGAGTAAAGCTTCATTTTTATCTCCTGCTGACAGACTTCTCAAATGTCTCGCTGACTTTTTCGCCTTTTCCCCCAATTCTTCAAGCACTGTGTTTTCTGTCATTGTATTTTCGTTCATAATCAATCATCCCCCTGTATCATTAGTTCCGGCAGCTCTTTTTTAAACAGAGTCCCGACTTCTTTACCGTCCACAATATCAAATATGATATTCGGGTTTTCAGCAGAAGCGATTACCATCGCCTGATCGTTGTCCATTACGCGTTTGGCTGCATTCAGTTTCGTCTCCATGCCCCCGGTTGAAAATACCGAGCCCGCACCGCCGGCCATGGCAAGTATTTCATCGTTGATTTCCTTCACATAAGGAATAAGTTTCGCATCCGCCTCAGTATGTGGATTCGCATCGAATAAACCATCTATATCACTTAAAATGATCAGCATATCCGCCTCTGTCACTTCAGTGACAACTGCCGACAGAGTATCGTTTTCCCCAAATTTTGATCTGCGGCCGGATTCATCCACTGAAACCGCATCATTTTCATTGATGATCGGGATGATTTTATTCATAAGCAGTGAATTGATTGTCGTCTGACAGTTTGCATATGCGTTCGGATAACTGACAATATCTCTCGTCATCAGTATTTGTCCGACATGCTGGCCGTAATGCTGAAAGAAACGGCTGTACAGATTCATCAGCACCCCCTGGCCGACTGAAGCCAGCGCCTGCTTCTCCGCAATACTCTCAGGATATGAATCCATATTAAGTGTACATGCACCGGCGCCGACAGCTCCTGAAGCCACAAGAATGATATCATGTCCCTGCTGCCTGAGTGTGGAACAGACATAAGCAAGTCGGTCGATCTTATGATAGTTGATTTTGTCTATTGATTTCATTATGGAATTTGTGCCGATTTTGATGACTATGCGTTTAGAGTCCTTAGATAGTTGCAAATTCATATGTACCACTCCCGAATTCATAATGATTGTAATTATACATGAAACTGCATATAAATAAACCCATAAACGAAATGAATACGTTTCCATACATAAAAAATACAAAGCCCGACAGTGTCGGGCTTTGCATCATCTAATTTATTCCATTATTTCTGTTTCATGTAAGGGAACAGTAATACATCACGGATACTTGCTGAATCAGTGAGCAGCATTACCAGTCTGTCCACACCGATTCCAAGGCCGCCTGTCGGCGGCATACCGTATTCCAGCGCCTCGAGGAAGTCTTCATCCATATCATGGGCTTCATCGTTGCCCGCTTCTCTTTCAGCAACCTGGGATTCAAAACGTCTTCTTTGATCGATCGGGTCGTTCAGCTCGGTAAATGCATTTGCATGTTCACGGCCGACGATGAATAATTCAAAACGGTCTGTAAAACGCGGGTCATCAGGATTTTGTTTTGCAAGTGGAGAAATTTCTATAGGGTGGCCGTATACAAACGTCGGCTGTATCAGTGTCTCTTCCACCTTTTGTTCGAAGAACTCATTCAGAATGTGGCCGTACTGCATGGTCTGCTTAACATCGATGCCGTGTTCCTTGGCAAGTGAATGTGCTTCTTCATCAGTTTTCACTTCGTAGAAGTCCACACCTGTTTCTTCTTTTACGAGGTCCACCATATGCACGCGTTTCCAGCCTCTGCCCAGCTCTATTTCCTGTTC
>DEQG01000121.1:0-1344 GCA_002360325.1 Salinicoccus sp. UBA3372
ACACTCCAAAAACGAAAAGATGCCCCGGAAGTTGAGAGTGTCCTCTGCTTCAGGGGCATGAATTTTATTGCCGCTAAATTATTTTGTTTCGAATTTGAGTTCGCCGTCTGCATAGTCGACTTTGAAGTTCAGGCCTTCGACGAGATCGCTCGCGATCATTTTGCGGGCGAGCGGTGTTTCGATGTGTCTGGTGATGAAGCGTTTCAGCGGGCGTGCGCCGAATTGGGGTTCGTATGCTTCATCTGTAATCCAGTTTTTGGCAGCATCCGACACTTCGACGGTCATGTGCTGCTGTTCGAGTCTGCGGTTCAGATCGACGACCAGTTTGTCGACGATCATGCCCATGTTGTCTTTCGATAATGGGCTGAACATGACGATGTCGTCCATGCGGTTGATGATTTCAGGTTTGAAGTACATGTGGACTTCGTTCATCACGGTATCTTTCACTTCGTCTGTCAGCACACCGTCGTTTTCGACCGCATCCAGCAGGTGGCCGGAACCGATGTTGGAAGTCATGATGATGATCGTGTTTCTGAAATCTACTGAACGCCCTTTTGAGTCTGTCAGGCGGCCTTCGTCCAACAGCTGCAGCAGGATGTTGAATACATCGTTGTGCGCCTTTTCCACTTCATCGAGCAGAATGACGGAGTATGGCTGGCGGCGGATGGCTTCGGTGAGCTGTCCGCCCTCTTCGTGGCCGACATATCCCGGTGGTGCGCCGATGAGTCGTGAAACGGCATGTTTCTCCATGTATTCGCTCATGTCGATGCGGATCATGTGCTTCTCGGAGTCGAACATCGTCGATGCGAGCGTTTTGGCAAGTTCGGTCTTACCGACACCGGTCGGTCCTAAAAATAAAAAGCTTCCGATCGGACGGTCCGGGTCTTTGATACCGGCTCTTGCACGGATGACCGCATCCGCAACCAGATCGACGGCCTCATCCTGGCCGACGACACGTTCATGCAGAATATCCGACAGCTTGAGCAGCTTATCCTTCTCGGTTTCAACAAGTTTGCTGACCGGAATGCCTGTCCAAGTGCTGACGATATAGCCGATTTCCTCTTCGGTCACGACTTCGCGGATGATGCGGTTTTCACCGGCACCCGCTTCCTGCATCTCAGTTTCGAGCTCGACCATTTCCTTTTCAAGCTGAGGCAGTCTGCCGTGTCTCAGTTCAGCGGCACGTTCCAGTTCATAGTTGTTCTCCGCTTCTTCAAGCTCCTGTCTCGCCTTATCGACTTCTGCACGCTTATCGTTCACGCGGCCGATCTGTTCTTTCTCTTTTTCGACACGCTGAGCCAGGCTGCCCTGCGCCTCACGCGCTTCCGACAATTCCTTCTGCAG
>DEQG01000121.1:1466-3830 GCA_002360325.1 Salinicoccus sp. UBA3372
GTCGGGTTCGAACCCATCTCCGTACGGATTGTCGCACTCGCCTGGTCCATCAGGTCGATCGCCTTGTCCGGCAGGAATCTGTCCGTAATGTAACGGTCGGATAATTCCGCAGCCGCAACGAGTGCACGGTCAGTGATTCTGACACCGTGGTGGACTTCATAACGCTCTTTCAGTCCGCGCAGAATTGAAATCGTATCTTCAACATCCGGCTCGGGCACCTGCACTTTCTGGAAACGGCGTTCCAATGCTGAATCCTTTTCGATATACTCGCGGTATTCATTCAGCGTCGTCGCACCGATACAGTGCAGTTCGCCCCTTGCAAGCATCGGCTTCAGCATATTCCCCGCATCCATGGCACCTTCCGTTTTACCGGCGCCGACCAGCATGTGGATTTCATCTATGAATAAAATGATCCGGCCTTCGGATTCTTTTATTTCCTTAAGAACGGCTTTCAGACGCTCTTCGAATTCACCGCGGTATTTTGCACCGGCGACAAGCGCGGACAGATCCAGTTCAAAAATGGTCTTATCCATCAGGCTGTCCGGTACGTCGCGTCTGACGATCCGCTGTGCGAGCCCTTCGACGATCGCGGTTTTACCGACGCCCGGCTCACCGATCAGTACCGGGTTATTTTTTCTTTTACGGCTTAAAATGCGCACCGTACTTCTCACTTCTTCATCACGGCCGATGACCGGGTCGACATTTCCGTTTCTGACCTCTTCGACCAGATCACGGCCGTATTTTTCCAAAACTTCATATTGTACTTCAGGATTTTGTGATGTCACATGATTCCCTCCTCTGACTTTCTCTATGACTTCCTTGACAACTTCATCTTTGTTGCCGACTGTTTCTTTCATTATATTGTCGTTCCTGATTGAGGCGAGCAGCATATGTTCCTGGGATATGAATGTATCTCCCATTTCGGCCATATACTTCTCCGCACGGCCCACGATGCCTGTAAATCCGTTCGACATGTACTGGCCGTACTGGACATTCTCGCCTGTGACCACATTATATTTCTTCAGTTTCTCATCGTATTTTTCAATGAGTTCATCCACATCGATATTGACGCGTTCCAATATGTCTCTTGACATGCTTTCATCGATGGTAAGCATTGCTTTTACCACCGCTTCAGATTCTATCGCCTGCAGTTTCAGGTCCACCGAGATGCTCTGGGCACGTTCGATGATGGACTGCACTTGATAGGTCATTTTATTTACATCCATAAATGTCACCTCACATGAATTTTAAGAGTTTGACCTTTTTTGACCTTAATTTAATTATACTACTTTTTACCCTCTTTTCAAGTTATTTATCGCTTTTAAATGAAATTTATTTTATACTGTAGTTTAGATTTTTAGGAGGCGTATCAATGGAATTTTGGGAACTGATCAAATACATATTTTTAGGACTGCTCCAGGGCATCACCGAACCGATCCCGGTATCATCGAGCGGACACCTGGTGATAGCGAGGGAACTTTTCGGCATAGAGGCGGCCGGCCTGTCCTTTGAAATATTTTTGAATACCGCATCGCTGCTTGCTGTTTTATTCATATATAGAAACGATATCATTACAATCATTAAAAATTTACTCAGATTTTTATTTCAGGGGGCAAGGGATGCCCAGGCCATCAAGGATGCCAAGTATACGATGTATCTGATCATCGCGACGATTCCCGTCGGCATCATGGGCATTCTGCTGAAAGACGTCATCGGCGACAACATTTCGATGGGCTTTGTCGGACTGATGCTGCTTGTGACGGGTCTCGCGCTGTGGTTCATTAAAAATAAACGCGGCCAGAAGCGTGACGGGGAACTCACCGTCAAAGACTCCGTCATCGTCGGTCTGTCCCAGGTCGTTGCGCTTACACCGGGCATCAGCCGGAGCGGTGCGACGCTCGTCGGTGCCATGGCAGTCGGTCTGAATCAGGCGAACGCACTCAGATTCGTCTTCCTGCTCTACATCCCGGTGTCTCTCGGTACGGCCTTGATCGGCATCCCGGACATCATCAACGACCCGAACATCGATACTTTATGGCTCGCCTACGTACTTGCATTCATTGCATCACTGATCGCGACCTACTACGCCCTCAGATGGCTGCAGGGCGTCATGGAACGCGGCAACCTGATCATATTCAGCTACTACTGTTTTGCACTCGGGACATTTGCGATTCTTTATCAACTTGTATTTTAAGGATGTGTTTTGATGAAAATTTTAGTTACTGGATTCGACCCGTTCGGCAAAGACGATATCAACCCTTCTTATGAAGCTGTCAAAAAACTGCCGGATCGGGTCGGCCGGTTTGAAATTGTGAAGGCGGAGATTCCGACCGTCTTCCATAAATCGAAAGATGTGTTACGGGA
>DEQG01000121.1:3911-4328 GCA_002360325.1 Salinicoccus sp. UBA3372
GTGGAGCGCGTCGCCATCAACATCGACGACGCGAGAATTCCGGACAATGAGAACAACCAGCCGATCGATGAGATGATCGAGCAGGAAGGTCCGCCCGCCTACTTTTCCAACATGCCAGTGAAAAAGATGGTCCAGGCGATGGATGACGCAGGCGTGCCTGCCCGCCTGTCGAACACCGCCGGCACGTTCGTCTGCAACCACGTCCTCTACCATCTCGGTAATCTCGTGGACACGGAATTCCCCGCTGCGAAGTTCGGATTCATCCATGTACCGTATGCCGAAGACCATATTGAAAATAAAAACCGTATGCCCGCGATGCCGCTTGATGACATTGTCCGGGGGCTGCACGCGGCTGTCGAAGCGATGGTGGACGAAGGCGACGACCTCAAGAGCCTATTCGGAGAATTACATTAATAT
>DEQG01000121.1:4407-8164 GCA_002360325.1 Salinicoccus sp. UBA3372
ACCCCGCCCGGCCGAAGGGTTTTTATTTTCAAAAAAGAACCGGGCAGCCCGCAGACAAAAATAAAAGACCGTCACAATGTGACGGTCTTCCGTTATTCAATCATCTATTTAGCTTACGCCGAGTGCAATCTTAGCGTAGCGGCTCATCTTATCTTTGTCCCAAGGCGGGTTCCAGACGATGTTCACTTCTGTGTCTTTTACTTCCGGCAGTTCTGCGAGCGCCTGCTTAACGCCGTCAATGATCTGCGGTCCCATCGGACAGCCCATTGATGTCAATGTCATTTCCACACCTGCGTTGCCATCCTCATCAAGGTTCACGCCGTATACCAGTCCCAGGTTGACGATATCTATACCAAGTTCAGGGTCAATTACGTTTTCTATTGCGCCCATCATGCTTTCTTCCATTTCTTTATCCATCCATCTCACTCCTTTAGAGATTTACTTATCTTTATAATAACAAATTATTAACAAGGTTTAAATATAAATGCTATCATGGAATTGTGAACTTTAATAGAGGAGCTAAGCTATGGAGAAGTATTTAATATGTCTGGATTTAGACGGAACATTATTAACGGATGAAAAAACGATCAGTCCGTACACAAAAAAGGTTTTAAATGAAATTAAAACTCAAGGCCATGAAATCATGATTTCCACGGGAAGACCTTACCGTGCGAGTGAGCCTTACTATACAGAACTCGGTATGACTACGCCTGTTGTCAACTTCAACGGTGCATTCGTCCACCACCCGCACGATTTCAATTTCAAGACGGTCCATGAAGAACTGGACCTCGATGTTGCAATCGAAATCGCACGCAGAGTGCCTGAACTCAATATACAAAATATCGTTGCGGAAATAAAAGACACGGTCTACCTGCATTATCACGACGAAGTTTTATTTGACGCGTTCAGCATGGGCGAGCCCGTCGTCAAAGTCGGCGAGCTGACGCAGACGATGGAAGAAGGACCGACAACGATTCTGATCCAGGCCGAAGAAAAAGAGATTCCGGCGATCAGACATGAACTGGATGACCTGTTCGCGGAAGCGATCGAACACAGACGCTGGGGCGCACCGTACCCGGTTCTTGAAATCATCAAAAAAGGCATCAACAAGGCGGTCGGTGTCGACTATGCCCGCGGATATCTCGGCATCGATCCTAAAAACACCATCGCATTCGGCGATGAGGACAATGACACCGAAATGCTTGAATATGTGCAGCACGGCGTCGCGATGAGCAATGCCATCGATGGCATCAAATCCGTTGCGGACCATGTCACCGGATCGAACAATGATGACGGTGTCGGTAAATTTCTGGCAGATTATTTTAATTTAAAATTATAAAATAGGAAGGGGTATAATATGATTTTATTTGCAGACAGCTGTGCGGATATGACATTGGAAGACAGCAAAGAACGGGGTATAGAAGTTTTGCCCCTGACAATCAATATTGGCGATAATAACTACAGGGACCAGGTTGATATTTCAAGTGAAGAGGTCCTTCAGGCAATCACTGACGGTGAGCGCCCGAAAACCTCCCAGATCAACCCTGAAAATTTTGTCGAAAGTTTCAAACCTGTCGTTGAAAGAGGCGAATCGATCCTATACATCGCATTTTCAAGTGAACTGTCAGGAACTTATCAAAGTGCAGTGATTGCACGCGATACACTTCTCGACGATTATCCTGAAGCGGATATAACGATCATCGACACACATGCTGCAAGCTACGGTCTCGGCATGATTGTTGAAAGTGCAAGTGATGATATGAAAGACGGTCTGTCCGATGAAGAAGTGATTAAAAACGTCGAAAAGAACGTTAAAAACATCCGTCATTTCTTTACGGTGAATGACCTGGATTATTTGGCCAAAGGCGGCAGATTATCCAAAGGGAGCGCATTTCTCGGGGGACTTCTGAACATCAAACCGCTTCTTCATGTTGAAGACGGCAAACTCGTCCCGCTTGAAAAACACCGTGGCATCAAAAAAGTGTACAAGAGCATGATCGAGCATATCAATGACGACAAGATCACAGGTAAAATCCATATTGCGCAGTCGAATGCACTGGATTCCGCCGAGCTGTTAAAAAAGAAGATCCTTGAGGAAACTGAAGTCAAAGTCGTCAATATCAGCATGATCGGTCCGACAATTTCGAGCCACACAGGTAACGGCACAGTCGCAATGTTCTACTTCAATGAAGGGGTGTAACCAGTGGCAAAAGTCATCGTAGTCGGCGGCGTCGCAGGCGGCGCTACCGCAGCGTCTCAGCTGAGACGTCTCAATCAGGAAATTGACATTACCATTTACGAAAAAGACCGCGATATCAGCTTTGCGAACTGCGGCCTGCCCTACCATATCGGCGGCGAGGTCGACGAGCGCCGCAAACTGATTGCTGCGACACCTGAATCATTCAATGATAAAGGCGTGTCAGTCTTCACTTATCATGAAGTGGTCGGTGTGAATGCCGGCAAGCAGTTTGTCACTGTCAAAAACATGGCGACCGGCGAAGAATTCAATGATACTTATGACTACTTAATACTTTCACCGGGCGGCAGGGCAAGAGTCGTCTCCGGTCTTGAAAATGTCGAAGAAGCATTTTCGCTTCATAACATAGAAGATATGGACAGAATCATCGAGTTCATTGATAAAAATAAAATCCAGGAGGCTGTTATCGTCGGCACCGGCTTCATCGGTATGGAAATGGCCGAGAATTTAAGGATGCGAGATATCGGCGTAACCGTCGTCCACAGAAATGAAAATATATACGGCCATATCGAGGCGGACATCGTTGCAGTGCTTCACCAGGAAATGGAGAAACACGGCATCGATCTTAAGCTCAATGCAGAGGTCGAACGCTATGAGGACGGGTATCTCTTTCTGACGAATAATGAGAAGGTCAAAGCCCCTCTGATCATTCAGGGGATCGGGCTCAATCCGAATACTGAATTTCTGAAAGGTTCGGGCATCACGATGACAGAGCGCGGCCTGATACCTGCCAACGAGTATGGGCAGACGAATGTGAAAAACGTCTACACACTCGGAGACGTCATGGAAACAAAGTATCTCCATGTCCCGGAACTGCCGGCGAATATTAAACTCGCCTGGCCCGCCCACCGCATCGCATACGTCATCGCGAACCATATTCACGGTGAATATGATGTGAAGTTCGAAGGACTGCTCGGCACGAACATCATGAGATTTTTTGAATATGAGATCGGCTCCATCGGAATTCCGCAGGAAGCCGTCAGGTATTACGAACATTTCGTCATCGACCATCAGCAGAATTTCAAGGCTGGCTACATGGAAGGCGCGTCGAAGATTAAAATCAAAATCTATATCGCACATGACGGTACGATTTTGAGAGCGTCCATCATTTCCAAACGCGGTGTCGATAAACGCCTCGACACTCTGGCCACACATATCCGTATGGGCGGAAAAGCACAGGACCTCGTCAATATAGAGGTTGCCTATTCCCCTCCTTTCTCAAGTCCGAAAAGCTTTTTGAACATGGTCGGATATAAAACAATCGAAGAAATGAAAAAGCGCGGATTGATGTAAAATTTTTGAACCATAACTCACCTTTATCGGGGGGTTATGGTTTTTATTTTCCTTGTGGTGATGTCGGGTCGGCATAAGTCATTGAAATATGTGCCGGCTATGCCTTATTCACCTTCGAATCGGCATAATCTGCCATAATGTTGCCCGCTTACGATCTTGATGAGTTATACCTGATATTCTGTGGCACGAAACATGATTATGCAGCAG
>DEQG01000119.1 GCA_002360325.1 Salinicoccus sp. UBA3372
CCTGTGCCACCTGCAGAGGGAAACCAGGGCTGACACGTTTCAGCACCGCATTGACATCGGTATCACCCAATATTATTTTACGGGTATACTCTTCGTGGTCGGTATGAAATATTTTTTCGAAACAATGGGAAAACGGCCCGTGACCGAGGTCATGCAATAGAGCTGATGCCAGTGCGAGCAGCCGATCATCTTCCTCCCATTCTTCATGCTCCTTGAAGTTTTCCGTCATGCGTCTCACAATTTCATACACGCCGAGCGAATGGTTGAAACGCGTGTGTTCTGCGGAATGAAAAGCCAAATACAATGTACCCAGCTGTTTTATCCTGCGGAGGCGCTGAAATTCTGTTGTCTTTATCAAGTCCCATATCACCTGGTCCCTTACATGGACATATCGATGCACAGGGTCTTTGAAGACCTTCTCTTCTACAAGCTGTTTTTTTGAATATGGTGATTCAATTAACATAAAACATGCCCCCTCCACTCTCGATTCCATATTATCATAAGTGCTATTATTAAGTACAAATCACTGGCCTGTATGATAATCATACACAAAAATATACGGCAGATGAATCCATCATCAGCCGTATATTCGGACATATCTACTCATTGGAAGATTTTTTATTGCTTTTTTGATTCCTCACTTCTTTTTCCTGTTCGAAATCCTTTTTCACTTCTTCATTCGGCGGCTGGTCAGGCGGCACCTGTTCTTTAAATTCATCTTCCTTCACTTTCTTCTTCTTTTTCAGTTCCTGCTCTTCCTCGCGCGTTGTCATCCGCCTATGCTCATCATTTCTGTCATCCATGCATCATAACCCCCTTTATGGTATCAATTCCCATTTCACACAGGGGTTTAAACTAACTTTCCGGTTTTTTCTCAGATTTGCCGTAAACAGAGTGATATATGACCATGGCAGTAAATATTGAGAATACCAGCAGCTGGTACAGTCCGCCATAACCGACTGCCGGAACGATCATACCGAGGAAAAACGGTCCAAAACCGAGCCCGGTTTCGAGCATTATGAAAAAGGTCGATGTTGCGAGCCCCACGTTTTCTTTCTTCGCAATATTTACACAGACAGCCTGAGCCACGGACTGGAAGTTGCCGAACCCGAGACCGATCAGAAACCCCGCAAGCAGCAGCATTATGCCCGCTTCAGCCTGTCCCATTATGAAAAATCCGGCAGCCATTATAATAAACGCCGGATACTGAATGACGTTGGCACCAAAACTGTCGAGTATTTTGCCTGTCACCGGTCTCGTCAACAGAATTGCCGCAGAGTAAACCAGGAAAAACATACTGGCTGCCGTCACCAGATCTATTTCTATGGCATACAAGTTCAGGAAAGATAATACTGCGGAATAGGCAATCCCCATAAACAGGACCGCGGTCCCCACCGGCAGCACCTCCCTGTCGATCATGACAAATTTCGCTCTGCCCGTCCCTTCTGTTCTGACCGTGTTGTTTGTTTTAATGAACGGCAGCATGAAGGAAATCACGAGGACGATAATGCCTATGTAGATCAGCATCGTATTGAAACTGATATGTTCCAGCAGCAGAAACGACAGAAAAGGACCGACCGCAGAACCCAGCACCATGCTCAGACTGAAATGGCTGATGCCTTCGCCGCGCCTCTCGGGCGGGACTGATATGGTTGCCAGTGTATTGAGCGCCGTACTGATGATCCCTGTCGCAAGCCCGTTCAACAATCTTACGGCGATTAAAAAGTAAAGTCCGCCGTCTATGAAATATAAAATATAAGTGATGAAGAACAGCAGTGTGCCTATATACATTATTTTCCGGGCACCGATATTATTGATCTGATAGCCTGATAACGCCCGGCCGATCAAGACGCCGACGATGAATATGCTTGCCACAAACCCTGCAATGCTGGGTGCTGCCCCATATTTCTCTATAGAAACGTTACCGACGGTCACGAGGGTGGAATACATGGAAAACATGACTATAAAATGAAATATGAATATGATTGCAAATTCACTTGTCCATATCTTTCCTTTGTGTCTGCTCTTGGACAAAACACCCTCTCCTTTCAAGATCAATTATAAAAACCAGTGAGGCGGCGTCACTGGCTGTTGTGTGAAAATATTTCCCGGTCTTTATTTCCCCGGACTTTTTCATTACGTTTAATCATGCGCTGAATATACTGATCATATTTGTCTGCGTATTCAGCCGGCAGGTTATAAGTAACTTCAGGGTTGATACCCAATACTCCGAGGAATTTATTGAGTACATCTTCAACCGTCCAGTTTTTATCCAGTAATTCGTTCAACGATGCCATCACTTCCGGCTGAACCAAAGGATATTCAAACTTCGTTTCAGCGTCTTTTTTGGCATGACGGTAAAACTCTTTCATAATTTCTGCACGGCCGGCGCCTGAGCCGGAAACCGACAGATAAATCTGTATGGCCACGCCCTTTTTAATGCGTCTCTGGGAGACGCCGGCAAACTTTTTGCCGGCTATGCTCAGATCATAGCTCCCCGGACAGTAGCTGCCATGGATTTCATATGCTTTGACATCCGCGCCCTCGAGTGCGGCATCCACCAGATCGAGCATCAGGTCATAACCTTCATCGATCAGAGGTGCCTTGTCCTTTTCCATGATCAAAGAAATGTTCAGTATGCCGTCATCCAGGACAACCCCGAGTCCTCCGCTGTTTCTGACAATATAGTCATAACCGATGGAGGATAAATAAGAAAGTCCCTCTTCCAGATGAGGCAGTCTGGCATCATGCAGTCCCAATATGACAAACGGATCATGTACCCAGGCACGAAACTTGAGCGACTGTTCTTCGCCCGCTATTTCCTGTAAGACATCATCAATCGCAAATGAATGGTAGGGATGAGTGGTCTCTGATGCCGGTATATAATCCCATTGTTCGTTGAATAATTTATTCATTTTCTGCTTTTATGGCGAGTGCCTGAGTAGCTGTAAATAATGCCAGGTTAAAGACTTCGTCTGTTGTACAGCCGCGTGAAAGGTCATTTACCGGCTGGTTGAGTCCCTGGAGAATAGGGCCGTATGCCTCAAATCCACCGAGTCTCTGGGCAATCTTGTAACCGATGTTCCCCGCTTCCAAAGTAGGGAAAATAAAAACATTCGCATTTCCTTTTATTTCTGAATCCGGAGCTTTTTTCTCTGCAACACTTGGAACAAATGCCGCATCAAACTGGAATTCCCCATCAATCGGCACTTCAGGCAATTTATCTTTGGCATACTGCGCTGCAGTTCTTACCCGTTCCGTCTCTTCAGTTTTTGCAGATCCGTGCGTCGAAAAGCTGAGCAGTGCAACAACGGGATCCACATGGAAACTTTGAGCCGTCCTGGCAGTTTCCACCGCAACTTCTGCAAGCTCTTCTGCATTCAATACCGGGTTGATTGCACAGTCGCCCATTACGTACAGTTCATCTTCGCGCAGCATGAAGAATATTCCGCTTGTACGGGATACACCCGGTTTTGTTTTAATGATCTGCAGTGCAGGACGGACGGTATTCGGTGTCGAATGCATCGCACCAGAAACAAGGCCGTCTGCTTTGTTGGTATAGACAAGCATAGTACCAAAGTAATTCACATCATTTAAAATTTCTTCAGCCTGCTCTTTTGTGACTTTCCCATTTCTTCTTTCAACAAAAGCATCTACCAGCTCTTCTTTGTCTTTACAGTCTACAGGATTTATAATCTCCAGATTTTCTATATCCAATGACTCTTTTTCAGCCAGTTCTATAATTTCATTTTCATTCCCTAAAACAATAGGATGAACATAAGACGTTCTGTTTAATTCAATCGCAGCTGTCAAAATTCGAAGGTCGACACCTTCAGGAAAAACTACTCTTACATTTTTTCCATCCAAGTTCGCTTTTAGTTTATCTAAAAATTGACTCATAGTTTCCTCCTTGAAAAGCCTATGTACGAAATAATTATACCTTTTCTGTCACATGATTTCATCCCTAAATCCTTTTAAAACGTTTTCAGATAGAGTAATATAGATATGATAACAATTAAAAAGAGAGGTTTTTAAGATGAGCGAAGCTGTTTCTACATTAGATGGATGGTGGAGTCTGCATTTATTATATAATGTCGACTGGACATCTCTGAGATTACTTGAAGATTCGGAGAAAGACCAGCTGATTGGAGAATTACAATCATTTCTGGACCGTCAGGAAGAAGTTCATAAAAACAAAGAAGGCAGCTATTCATTTTACAATGTCACCGGACAGAAAGCAGATCTGATTCTTTGGATGCTGCGTCCGACAGTCGATGAACTGAACAAGCTGGAACTTGAATTCAATAAACTCGGTATCAGTGATTTTCTGATTCCGTCCTACTCATATGTTTCTGTAGTCGAAATGAGCAGTTACCTGGCCAAAGAGTCAGAAGAAGACCCGTATGAGAACCCTTATATAAAAGGACGTCTTTATCCTGAAGTGCCTAAATCCAAATACATCTGTTTCTATCCGATGGATAAAAAACGTGATCTGGATGATAACTGGTACATGCTTCCGATAGAAGACAGAAAAAAGTTGATGAGAGATCACGGCATGATCGGCCGTCAGTACGCAGGCAAAGTAAAACAGTTCATCACAGGCTCACAGGGACTGGATGAATACGAATGGGCAGTCACTTTATTCTCAGACGATATGCTTGAATTCAAGAAGATCATTTATGAGATGAGATTTGACGAAACATCTGCACGTTATGGAGTATTCGGCGACTTTTTCGTAGGTATACACCTGCCTGCCCAGGAATTGCCCGAGTTCTTCAAGTAGTCTGTACATGTTTAAACACCAGCGGAATCGGCTATAATATAATGCTCGATCAAACTAATGAAAGGGTGTTTATATGGGGAGATTGATCAGAAGACTCGCTATACTTATTGCGCCTATAATCATTAAAAAGATATTCAATAAGAATAAGTCTGATAAACGACGTTAATACAAAGTCTGCTGCGTTATAATTCAAATAACCGGCAGGCTTTTTATAATTGTTTGACAGGCCTTTATATGGGCTATAACTTATTAATATATAATTTTTTTAGGGGGACTTCATATGTCTAGAATCATTCGCAGACTCGCATGGATTTTGATTCCGATGGCGATTCGCAAGGCCACACGCGGCAAAGGCAAGAAATAGTGAAGATGCACCACAATTTGTTAATGGATCTTTATTCCTGTTAGCATTGATAAAAAACGTAAACGAGGAAAGTATATGTTGACTCGAAACAAACAAAAAAGGCTCATCCTCATTTTTACTGGATCGGTAACGTCTATCGTCGCCCTTTCCTTATTAGTAGTCGGCCTTATCTTTTTAATTTCCGAAGGCGAACTGTTCGGCCTGCCTATTATTTTATTCGGCCTGGTCTCAATTTGGTTTGCACTGAGGGAGTTTAAGGAGTATCATCAACTGAAGAGAGAAGCAGAAGAAGCACAGAAGCAGAGTGATATTACACAAAATAAGTCAGACTAAATGAGTATTTTATACAAGTTCCGAGAAATGGTTTGAATTATTTTTAATATTCACTTACTATTCAATTATAACCTTAGTAAAAGTATAACTTGAAATTAAGCGAATTAATCCATATATTGAAGGAGGTAATTCTAGTGGCATTTGTAATCACACAACCATGTATGAGCGAAAAAGCAGGCGATTGCGTAGATGTTTGTCCTGTTGACTGTATAGAACCGGGTGAAGATCAGTATTATATCGATCCGGATATCTGCATCGACTGCGGAGCGTGCGTCACAGTATGTCCAGTGGATGCAATCATTGAAGAATACGATATGACTCCGGAGGACGAGCCATTCCTGGAAAAAGCAAAGAAATTTTACGGCTTAGCATAATATTTTGCACTATTAATATTAACCAAACCCGCGAATGGGTTTGGTTTTTTTGTTTTGTGGAGATGGCCGGCATGGAGGGAAGTATCCCGTGCCGTCGTTTTATCGCGAAGGCACGATCTCTGCAAACTCAAAAAACCACGCCGGCCGCCTTCCGGCACCGGACGTGGTTCCAAATAAACTTATACTTTCACTATACCGATAATCACCATTACCCATGCCGCTAAAAACAGGACGCCGCCAATCGGTGTGATTGCACCGAGTATTGAGATTCCCGAGACAGCCAGTACATACAGTGATCCGCTGAAAAATATGATTCCAGCAAACATCAGCCAGCCTGCGACATTCATCGACAGGTCTGTCATTCCGATTAAAATGCCAATCGCAATCAGTCCCATCGCATGGAACATCTGGTATTGAACGGCTGTTTCCCATACTGCGATATAATGATCGGATATTTTCCCTTCCAGTCCGTGGGCGCCAAAAGCACCCAGCGCGACTGAGATGAATGCGTTGATTGCACCCAAAATAACAAATAACTTCATCATCAATTACTCCTTTTATTAAAAATCAAAGATCGAATCATTTTTACCATCATCAGTCGGAGTGCGGCCCTCTTTTGCCCGGCCGCCCATCAGCTCGAGCATCTTCTCATCTTTCTCGGTCATGACAGTTTTTTCTTCCACATCTTTTGAAACCATTCCGCTTTTCGCGGCGGGTTTCTGGTCTTTTAAAACATCAATCAGTGTCTCGGCCGCATAAAGATGTTTTTCAAATTCATGCGGCAGGCTCGATACTTCCAGCATATGCAGTTCCGACTTGATCTGGTTTATAATCTGCTGTTTCATTTCTGCTCACTCCAATCCACCATCGCCCGGCCGTTCTCTTTCAAATATTCATTCGTCCGGCTGTACGGCTTGGAACCGAAAAAACCGCGGTATGCCGATAAAGGGCTCGGATGAACGGATTTTATTACAAGATGTTTTGACGTGTCGATCAATGTTTCTTTTTTCTGTGCAGGTTTGCCCCACAGGATGAACACGACGTTATCCAGTTCTTCTGAAACCGTCTCGATCACACTGTCGGTGAACCGTTCCCAGCCGAGCCCCCGGTGGGAGTTCGCCTCGTGGGCATCCACAGTCAGTACAGTATTGAGCAATAAAACACCCTGGCTTGCCCAGTCTTTCAGGCTGCCGCCGGTCCGTACAATATTCAGGTCGTCTTCCAGTTCCTTATACATGTTCCGGAGAGAAGGTGGTATCTTTATCCCTTCATTTACAGAAAATGCGAGGCCATGCGACTGGCCTTCCCCGTGATAAGGGTCCTGTCCCAGTATCACCACTCTGACATTTTCAAATGAAGTGAGCTCAAATGCCGTGTAGATTTCTTCCCGCGGCGGGAAGACTCTGCCTTTTTTATATTTGTCTTTCAGTACTTCCTCAAGTGTACTGAAGTCCTGTTTTTCCTTTATTTTCCTAAATACCTCAGTCCATTCCATATAATCACCTCTTACAAAACTTTATTATACCATTCAAGTAAGCAATGCTCTAGAATTACAGAGCCATATATAGTAAAATATCATTATTAATCTATAGTAGGAAAAGAGGAACTTTTTATGGGGCTTCAAAAAACTCTAACAATTGCGGGTACCGATGTCAGCGGAGGCGCAGGTATCGCCGCTGATCTGAAAACATTTCAGGAATATGAAACTTATGGAATGGCTGTGATTGTAACCACCGTGACGATGGACCCGGAAACTTGGTCGCACAGAGTATTCCCTACAGCTTTGGAAGTTGTAGATTCACAATTAGAAACCGCTTTGTCGCTGTCACCCGATGCTATAAAAACAGGCATGCTCCCTTCAGAGGAAATCATTGAAAAAGCAAAGGACGCTTTTTTAAACAGTGATGCAAAAGCTTTCGTCATAGATCCTGTCATGGTATGTAAGGGAGACGACGAAGTCTTGAATCCGGGGCTTGTTGATGCGATGATCGAACATCTCATTCCACATGCGACAATTGTGACACCAAACCTGGTGGAAGCGGGTCACCTGACACGCCGCAAAACACCTAAAACTTTAGAGGAAGTCAAGCAGTGTGCGGAGGCCATTACAAAAATGGGCGCCAAACACGTCATCATTAAAGGCGGTACAGGCATCGACGGTGACAAAGCAGTTGATGTATACTATGATGGTGAAGATTTCCATCTGTTAAAATCTGATAAGATTGATGCTTCATTCAATCACGGGGCCGGCTGTACATTCGCTTCAGCGATTACGGCAAATATCGCCAAGGGCAAGACACCTCTGGAAGCTGTTCAGGCTGCGAAGGCTTTCGTCACGTCAGCGATCAAGAACGGCTGGAAAATGAACGAACATGTTGGCGTTGTCAGACATGGCGCAGCCAACACCGTAGAAGAAGTACAAGTGAATGATGAACAGATATAAAAAGGGAGATAGTTCAGCTATCTCTTTTCAAATGCAAAAGTAGGAGTGTCATGTGAATGGAAAAAATCGACCGCGATAAAGTACAGGAAGTGTTGAATCAATATCAGAATCAACCTGTTTATGTACATGTTGAAATTACGAGCGGCATGTATGCGAACCATTTGAATAATGAAGTTTTCAATGTCGGCACGTTCATGCGGAATGTCCAGGTCGAATTTGTCCAGGGTGCTGTCAGAGGCGGAAAAGATGGCGAGTACCGTGTCGGTTTGAAACTGGTGAACGGCGGCTGGATTTATGTTCTTGGTCTGACACATTATGTTATCAATGATAACAATGAGTTCATCATGCATGGTTTTGACCATGATGGAAAAATGGCGAGCGCATTGGAAATATCCGCAAATGAATTTTTCAAATAGGAGGAAATTAAGATGGAAAATGAAAGACATGTTTTAGTTGTCTTCCCTCATCCCGATGATGAGGCATTCGGCGTTTCCGGTACGATCATGAAGTACATCGACGCCGGCGTCCCTGTGACATATGCATGCCTGACATTCGGTGATATGGGACGGAGTCTGGGTTATCCTCCATTTGCAACGAGAGAATCACTGCATGATATAAGGAAGCAGGAAGTAGAAAAAAGTGCTAAAATAATGAGGCTGACCGATTTGAGGCTGCTCGGCTACAGAGATAAGACGCTGGAGTTTGAACCGCCCGGTCACCTGGCTTCAGTCATGAAAGAGTTGATAGATGAACTGAACCCTACCACGATCATATCTTTTTATCCCGAGTATTCAGTACACCCCGACCATGAAGCTACTGCAGATGCCGTAGTGGACGCGGTCACACAAATGAACCCTGCAGAGAGACCGAAACTGCATCTGGTCGCTTTTGATAAAAATACTTTGGAAGATCTCGGCGAGCCTGATATCATTAATGATATTACCGGCTATGAAGACAGGAAAGAACAAGTTATGGCAGCACACATCTCTCAGACCGGCCCACTGTTAAAAAGGCTTGCTGCTGAGACGGTAGACGGTGAAGAAACAAGAGAAGCATATTTAAAACTGGAACAATTTTACAGTTATGATATAAATTAAGGAGATTGTTATGGAAGAGTTGGATTTAACGACACGAGAAGGTCGTTTTAAACATTTTGGTTCTGTTGATCCTGTGAAAGGTACAAAACCGACAGATAAAGCTGAAATGGCTGATCTTCAAAATTCTAAAAAAGATTTTTTATTCTCAGTAGAGTCTGTTGGTATCAATAATTTAAGTTACCCTGTAGTGATTGGTGATTATCAGTCGGTCGGGAACTTTGAACTCGCGACAAGTCTACGGCGTGATGAGAAAGGCGTTAACATGAGCCGCCTGCTCGAAGCGCTGGAAACTGAAAACAATAATGGCGTCACACTTGATTTTGAAACATTGGAACAGGTCCTTCTGGTACTTCGCGACCGCATGCGCCAGGACGATGCCGAAGTTACAGCTGACGGAAAATGGTACTTTTCAAAACCAAGCCCGGGTACGAACCTGCACGGTATCGCACATGCAGATGTAAAGTATTCACTTGCATTGAACGAATCCGGCCTGACAAGAAAGCAGTTCGGCATGACAGCCATGGTCACTACACTTTGTCCGTGTTCAAAAGAAATCAGTGAATACGGTGCGCACAACCAGCGTGGCTATGTAAAAATTATGATTGATGTCGAGCCGGAGGCAGAACTGCCTGAAAATCATAAAGAAATC
>DEQG01000134.1 GCA_002360325.1 Salinicoccus sp. UBA3372
GCCCACGAGTTCCTGCAACATATCCACCTCCCGCCTCCCCACATAAATCCGCAACAAAAAAGCCCACACATCTGTGTGGGCTTCAAATTAAAATTTTACAGGTCGTCATTGTTGCGGCGGTCTACGTTTTGACGGCGTTCTGATGATGCGTCTTTATCGTAGCCGTAAGTCTTGCCTTCACGGTCGACTTCTTCGCGTGCATCGAAGTTAGGTGCGCTGTCTCTTTCGCGTCTTCTGCCTCCGCGCTCGCGTGTCGATCCTGAACGGCGTTCATTTTCAACTTCCATGCCATGTGTACGGTTATACTCTTCATCTGTAACAGGTTCAACTGCATCGGAAGAATCAATGTTGCCGTCCACATAGTTATCACGTCCTGAGTCTCTGTAGTCATTCTCATCGATCTTGTTGAACTTGCGCGTCGCTTCGATATCATCGTCACGACGAGCATCACGTCGGCCGTCACCGCTGTAATCGCGGTCGGTACGGACATCATCATCGTAAGGCGCAGCACCACGGTCCCTTTCAAATTCACGGTCGCGCTCGAGCTGCTGTCTGCGCTCGATGTCGCGGTTACGGTCCAAGTCGCGTTCGCGGCCGACAGGTCCCGCATTCGGGTCATCCGCACGGTCTCTTACACCGCCGCGGTCCATCGGGTCGAGACCGTCATCCATGATCACTTCATCTTTTCTGACAAACAGCAGTATTGCCGAGATGATGAAGAATAAAGGAATCAGACCTGTAATAATACCAATTACCAATGGTGCCGACAGTATACCTGCAAGCAGCATCAGGAATCCTGATAAGATGCGTCTCTTCATCGTCAATAATCCGAAAAGACCTAAAATTAACGGTAAAATTAAATATAATGCAACCATCCAGAAACTGTTCAGTGTTGCGAGTGCAGTCTGAGTCAGTTCTTCAGGCGTGAATCCTTCAATATTCTGTGCTTCAAAGGATTGTTCCATCTGTGTCGTAAACTGATCGACAAATGCCTGGTCATTGACCGTTACCAGTGAGAAAAATAAAAGTCCACCGGCAACTATGAGTAGTCCAAGCCATGCCAGCCAGCCGAATATTTTTTCTGCGATCCGGCGGACGGGCCGTATAGTTTGAGTGTATTCTCGTCTAGCCATAGGGACCTCCTGTAATTATGTCTTTTTGTGTGTCCTCTTTTAAATAATACCCAAGTTTATATAATATTAATCACAATAATCATATTATGTGACTTAATTTAAAAAGCGAAAGCTGAATCCCGCAAGAAATCATGGTTTCAAGATGTCTCCATCTTCCGCGTCTTTCAACTGTCTTGTCAAAGTGAACGGTTCAAAACCGCTTCTTTCCTTAAACTCTTTGAACAGTGTCTTCTCTTCACTTTTCCCCGGCACGACCTGCTTGAAATTTTTGTAATGTGTCTTCAGCTCGGCAGCACCGATGCCTTCTTCATAACCGGTTTCAACCGCCTCAAAAAATTCGACAACCGCTACGATCTCTTCGGTCGTCCAGTCTTCATCGAGCGGATAACTATATCCATCATTCACTTCTATTCACCTCACACGCATATAAATCAAAAATAAAAGGCGTCATAAAGACGCCTTCGATATTTATTACATAGAATGGATTGGACGGCCTAATGCAACTTCAGCCGCTTCCATCGGGATTTCACCTAAAGTAGGGTGTGCATGGATTGTCAGGGCAATATCTTCTAAAGTAATGCCTGTCTCAACTGCAAGACCGAGTTCAGCAATGATGTCTGAAGCACCGTCACCAGCAATTTGAGCACCAAGTACTAGCCCGTCTTCTTTACGAGCAACCACTTTGACGAAGCCGTCAGTTTTGTTCAGGCCGAGCGCACGTCCGTTAGCACCGAATGGGAACTGTCCTGTAACAACTTCATAACCCTCTTCTTTTGCATCTTCTTCGTTGTATCCGACAGTTGCAAGTTCAGGCTCTGTGAAACATACTGCAGGCATACCGATGTAATCAACTTCTGATTTTTCACCAGCGATTGCTTCTGCAGCAATTTTACCTTCGTAGCTTGCTTTGTGCGCAAGTGGAAGCCCATCAACAATATCGCCGATTGCGAAAATGTTGTCGATTGAAGTTCTGGACTGCTTGTCCACTTCGATCAGACCGCGGTCATCTTTTTTGATGCCAAGCTCTTCCAGACCGATTTCTTCAGTGTTCGGCTTACGGCCGACTGTAACAAGTACGTAATCCGCTTCAACCTCGTGCGTTTCACCTTTAGCTTCATAAGTGACTTTTACGCCGTTTTCAGTTTCTTCAGCAGATTTAGCCATCGCTTTAGTAACGATTGTCGCACCTTTTTTCTTAAGGTTGCGCTTCACAAGTGAAGTCATGCGCTTTTCGAATCCGCCAAGAATATCTTTCTGGCCTTCAAGAATCGTAACTTCAGTACCGAAATTGGCATATGCAGTACCAAGCTCAGTACCGATATAGCCGCCGCCGATTACAATCAGCTTTTCAGGCTTCTCTTCAAGAGCAAGTGCACCAGTTGAGTCAAGGATACGCTCGCCGAATTTGAATCCTGGAATTTCGATCGGACGTGAACCTGTTGCGATGATCGCATTTTTGAATTTGTAGGTCTGTGACTGCTTTTCATCCATGACTTTCATCGAGTTGTTATCGACGAAGTAAGCTTCACCTTTGACCATGTCTACTTTATTGCCTTTAAGAAGACCTTCGACACCGCCGACTAATTTATCAACAACGCTCTCTTTGAATGATTGTACTTTAGAGAAATCAAGGCTGACACCTTCAGTTTTAACACCCATTTCCTCAGAATTAAGTGCTTCCTGGTAACGGTGTGATGATGAGATGACTGCTTTGGACGGAATACATCCGACGTTCAGACACACGCCGCCCCATGCTTCTTTTTCTACTATTGTCACTTTCTGACCTGTCTGAGCTGCACGGATTGCCGCAACGTACCCACCAGGACCTGCACCAACTACAATTGTATCTGTTTCAATAGGAAAATCTCCAACTACCATTCTATTTATCCCTCCATCAGTAATAATTCCGGATTATTTAATAATCTCTTAATATGATTCAATGCAGTTTGGGCTTTCATGCCATCAACCTGTCTGTGATCATAGCTCAATGATAACGCAAGAACACGTGCCGGAACAACTTGTCCATCTCTTACAATTGCTTTTTCTTCAATGCGGCCGATACCGAGTATTGCAACTTCAGGCTGGTTGATTACCGGTGTGAAATGCGCACCGCCGGCAGAGCCCAGGTTGGAAATGGACATTGATCCGCCTTTCATTTCATCACCTGACAATTTGCCGTCACGTGCTTTTTCAGCAAGTTCGTTAATTTCATTAGAAATTTCGAACATTGATTTCGTATTGGCATCTTTTATTACAGGTACAACCAGACCGCGTTCAGTATCCGCAGCAATACCTACATTATAGTAATGTTTCTGAATTATTTCCATCGTTTCGTTGTCTATGGAAGTATTCAGTTCAGGGAATTTCTTCAGTGTTGACACAATTGCCTTGACCACATAAGGAAGAAACGTCAACTTGACATCCTGTTCTGCAGCGATTTCCTTGAACTTCTTGCGGTGATCCCAAAGATCATCCACGACAACTTCATCCATGTGCGTCACGTGAGGTGATGTCTGCTTGGAGTTTACCATCGCCTTGGCAATCGCTTTTCTCATGCCGGACATTTTCTCTCTTGTTTCGCGTGGACCGTCCTGTGAAGCACTCGCTGCAACTTCTTGAGTTTCTTCCTGAGTCTCTTCCTCAGAAGAAGCTTCTTCGGATGCTGCAGGCGCATCGCCGCTCTTGAATGCCTCAATATCTTCCTTAGTCACACGGCCGTTTTTGCCTGACCCTGTCACTTCATTGATGTCCACATCTTCTTCACGTGCGAACTTGCGCACGGACGGCATTGCGATGACACGGCCGCCGGAAGGTTTTTTCTCTTCTTTGTCTTCGGACTTGGCCACTTCTTTATCTTCTTTTTCCTCAGAGTCGTCTTTCTTTTCATCTTTCGATTTATCTTCGGACTTCTCTTCATCTTTGGCTTCTTCTTTTTCAGATGATTCCTCTTCAGCTCCGCCGCTGTCTTCAGAACCGTCATCAATCGTTACGATGACGGTACCGACAGTTGTCGTCTCTCCTTCTTCAACATGGAGAGTTTTGACAGTACCGTCTGTAGGAGATGGAATCTCAACCATCGCTTTATCGTTCTGGATTTCAACAAGAACGTCATCTTCTTTGATTTCATCGCCTTCTGCGACCATCCACTTCGCTATTTCACCTTCGTGGATACCTTCACCGATATCCGGCAGTTTAAATTCAAAAGCCACTGTAATTCCTCCTTTTATATGATCTTTATTTTAGAAATCGTATACTTCTTTAGCTGTTTCAATAATATCATCTTTAGTCGGCAGCCATACTTCTTCTGCCTGAGTGAACGGATATACAGTATCCGGAGCCGTCACACGTTTGATTGGTGCTTCCAGGCTCAGAATCACGCGCTCAGACAATTCAGCTGCGACGTTTGCCGCGATGCCCGCCTGGCGCTGTGCTTCCTGGACAACCACTGCACGGTTTGTCTTTTCAACGGATTCGACAAGTGTGTCGTAATCCACCGGAGATACTGTCCGGAGGTCGATCACTTCTGCAGAGATGCCGTCTTCTTCAAGCGCTTCTGCAGCTTTGATGGATTCCTGGACCATCGCACCGTATGCAATCAGTGTCACATCCGTACCTTCTCTTTTAACGTTCGCTTTGCCGATTTCAACCGTGTAGTCCTCTTCAGGCACTTCTTCACGGAATGAGCGGTAAAGTTTCATGTGCTCAAGGAATACGACCGGGTCGTTCGAACGGATTGCTTCGATCAGAAGACCTTTCGCATCCGCCGGATTTGAAGGAATGACCACTTTCAGACCAGGTGTCTGAGCCATCAGACCTTCAAGTGAGTCTGCGTGCATTTCAGGAGTGTGCACACCGCCGCCGAATGGCGCACGGATAACGACCGGCATCGGTTTTGAAGCACCGGAACGGAAGCGGTGTCTTGCAATCTGGCCTGCTACCCCGTCCATTGCTTCGAATAAAAACCCGAAGAACTGGATTTCCATTACAGGGCGGTAGCCTTCAAGCGTCAGACCGAGTCCAAGTGATACAAGGCCGCTTTCTGCAAGCGGCGTATCGAATACGCGCTCTTCGCCGAATTCTTTCTGTAAGCCTTCAGTCGCACGGAAGACACCACCATTGACACCGACGTCCTCACCAAAGACCAGGACATTTTCATCATTTTTGAGTTCAGTGGCCATCGCTTCTGTGATCGCCTGAATCATCGTCTTTTCAGCCATTGTTTATTTCGACTCCTTTTCTTTGTAGACTTCATACTGCTCTTCAAGGTTTGACGGCATTTCGTCATACATGATTTCCATCAGCTGCGTCACAGTCTGTTTGTCTGTGCCGTCTGCTTCTTTGATCGCTTTTTTTACATCTTCTTTAGCCTGTTCCATAATTTCGTTTTCTTTATCTTCATTCCAAAGATCTTTGTCTTCAAGGAACTTGCGGAAACGTACCAACGGGTCTTTTTTCTCCCAGTCGGAGTCTTCATCCGAAGTACGGTAACGTGTCGGATCGTCCCCCGCCATCGTATGCGGTCCGTAACGGTAGCACAGTGTTTCTATCAGTGTCGGACCATCGCCCGCCACTGCACGGTCACGTGCATCTTTTGTCACTTTGTATACAGCAAGCGGGTCCATGCCGTCCACAAGAACGCCCGGAATACCTACTGATACTGCTTTCTGTGCAAGAGTTTTCGCATTCGTCTGCAGTTCACGCGGTGTGGAGATTGCGTAGTGGTTGTTCTGGATGACGAAGATTGCAGGTGCTAAATACGCACTCGCAAAGTTGATCCCTTCATAGAAGTCCCCTTGCGAGGAACCGCCGTCACCTGTGTAAGTGATCGCCACTGCGTCCTTGCCGCGTTTTTTGATGCCGAGTGCAACACCGGCAGTCTGTACGAACTGCGCACCGATGATGATCTGCGGACTTAAAGCGTTTACACCTTCCGGGAACTGATTCCCTTTGAAGTGTCCGCGTGAGAATAAGAATGCCTGAGTCAGCGGCAGACCATGCCAGATCAGCTGCGGCACATCACGGTAGCCCGGCAGGATATAGTCGTCTTTTTCAAGTGCATACTGGCTCGCAAGCTGTGAAGCTTCCTGTCCTGCAGTCGGTGCATAGAAACCAAGACGTCCCTGTCTGTTTAGTGAGATTGAACGCTGGTCGAGTACACGTGTCCAGACCATGCGGGTCATCAATTCAACAAGTTCGTCGTCTGACAGGTCAGGCATGTCGTCCTTGTTCACCACTTCCCCTTTTTCATTCAGAATCTGATACATTTCAAATTTGTTTTCGATTTCTTCCAGCGTTTCAACTGGATTGAATCCCTTTTTAGGTGCCATTAAATGTTCACCGAACCTTTCACATTTTTAATGTTTATTTTTTAGCTCTTATAAATAATTTTATCACAGTCTGTTACAACAGTAAATTTAGCTGTTGTGAAACAGATAATTGTAAACATTGATATTGCAAGGTTGATTAAATGAAACAGAAAAATCTGTTATAGTACACTTTAAGATTCGTTAAAGATTCCGTACACTTCGTTCTTCACTTCATTCAGGCGTTCCGTCGCTGTCTCATACTCTTCCTGCAGGACAGTCAGCCCGTCGTACTCCTCATTCAGAGTATTGATATGGTCATCGATGTCATCCTGACTCAGATTTTCATCTTCCTGCAAGTATTCGAATAACTCTTCCTCGCTGTTTAAAACACTTCTGAACGCTTCCATCAGTTCATCATGTTTCGCATATCTGTCATCCGCCGCAGCATTAAGCGCCTCGGCCTGCTGACGGTACTCCTCGTTGCTGATATCCCCGATCAGCTCCTCGGCTTCAGCCGCGACCGCCTGGGATTCTTCCATCACCGCAGCCTCCTCGTCGATCAGCTCAAAACGCTCTGCAGTATTTTCAGCGAGCGACCCGCTCATATCACTCAGTTCGCCGCGCTCCGCAGTCGACAGATCTTCCTGGATCTGGCCGCGTCTGTTTTCCAGCCTGTTGAAATCGTCACTGATATCACTGATCTCCGATTCCACATCCAATGTTTCCTGGAACTTCACGAAGAAGGTTTCCAGTTCATCAATCTCGTTGTTACAGGCCGATAAAATAAAAACCAGCCCCATCATTAAAGCCGCAATTCTCTTCATTTATAAAAATCCTCCGCAACATCAAAATTTAAATAATCCTGGTACTGATATACACCACTCTTTTATAGTATACTATAAATATTCTTACACAAAAACAGGAGGGTTTACCTTGTTAACAATGAAAGATATCGTCCGCGATCCGGCACCTATATTAAGGAAGAAGGCAGCGGAAGTGAGTGAGATTGACGAAGAAACGATCTCACAATTGAAAAGTATGAGAGAGTACCTTAAAAACTCACAAAATGAGGAAATTGCAGAGAGATATAAATTGAGGTCCGGCGTCGGCCTTGCTGCGCCGCAGATCGGTCTCGACAAGCGCATGCTTGCCGTATACATTGAAAACACCGAAGGTGAAGTCGAATACGACTACATGCTGATCAATCCGAAAGTGAAAAGCCACTCGGTCGCTGAAACATATCTGCCGTCAGGCGAAGGCTGTCTCAGTGTCGATGAGGATATCGAAGGGCTCGTCCACCGTTACAAGAGGATCCGCATCACGGCGACGACAATCGACGGCAAACAGCTCGAACTGAAGGCGAAAGGCATGCTCGCTGTAGTACTGCAGCATGAAATCGACCACCTCGACGGCATCATGTTCTACGACCGTATCGACAAAGATTTCCCAAACGATCCTAAAATCGGCGCACAGCCGCTGGAATAATAAAAAACCCGTGGATTCACGGGTTTTACATAAAATCATCACGACGTTCTTTAAAAGGAACGTTTTTTTCATAAAGCAGCGGTTTTAATTCTTCAAAAATATCCAGATTCAACACTTCCGGATCTTTGTCGTAGCGCGGCCGGTGCACATCCACCGTAACGGTTTCGTCGTCATATTTGTAATTCATGACCACCCCTTTGTCACGCACATTGAACTCCAAACCGGTAAAATTACGGTCTTCACGTTCTTTTTCAAGCAATATCTGAGATAATAGACTTTGTGCTTTCACAGGCTTCCCTCCAATCACTTCTATTATAAAGTCTTTGCATGCCGGCCGTCTATATTGTAAAATAAAAATAAGTATATATGGGATGTGGTCAATATGCTCAGACGCCTACGTCAAAGATTGAAGCAGAGACTCAGACGCATTCTCGGAAGAAAAGGTTTATTAGGCAATGAATTCTCGAGGAAAGATTAATCCGGAAATTGTGCTTGAACGTTTTTAAGCACAATTTTTTTTAATGATATGGATATAAAAACTTAACAAAACAAATGATTATATTATAAAAGGAGATATTAACATGGCAGTATTCAAAGTATTTTATCAGGAAAATTTAACAGATCGTATCATCCGTGAAGATACGGCGACAAAGTATTTCGAGGCGGAATCAGAAACGGAAATCCGTCAGGGACTGAAAGATTCGGGATATAACATTGAACTGGTTGAAAAGCTCAGCGACGCACATCTGGAATACGAAAAAGAAAACAATGTCGATTTTAAGGTGGAGAATCTATAATGTCACTTGAAAAACAGGAAGTCGGCGTATTCGCGCTGGGCGGTCTTGGCGAAATCGGCAAGAACATGTACTGCGTCGAATACAAAGATGAAATCATCATCATCGACGCTGGCATCAAGTTCCCGGACGATGAGCAGCTCGGTATCGATTACGTCATACCGGACTACAGTTATTTAATTGAAAACCAGTCTAAAATAAAAGCCGTTGTCGTCACACACGGACACGAAGACCACATCGGCGGCATCCCGTATTTACTGAAAGAGATCAACATCCCGATATATTCCGGTCCGCTCGCACTCGGACTCATCCGCAACAAGCTGGAAGAGCACCGTTTGCTGCGTACGGCGGAATTGCACGAAATCCATGAGGACAGCGTGCTGAAATTCGGCAATATGAGTGTCGATTTCTTCCTCGTTACACATTCGATACCGGAAGCGTACGGTGTCGTCGTCAGAACACCGGAAGGCAACATCGTCCATACGGGCGACTTCAAGTTCGACTTTACACCTGTCGGTGAACCGGCAAATCTCGCGAAGATGGCACAGCTCGGTGAAGAAGGCGTACTATGCCTGTTGTCGGATTCGACGAACGCGACAATTCCAAACTTCACAATCAGTGAAAAATCGGTCGGCCAGAACGTTGAAGATATTTTCAGAAAATGTACAGGCAGAATCATCTTTGCAACATTCGCTTCGAACATCTACCGTGTACAGCAGGCGATTGAAGCTGCGGTGAAATTCGACCGCAAAATCTGCATCTTCGGACGCAGCATGGAAAACAACATCAAAATCGGAACGGAGCTCGGCTACATCAAAGCGCCGCCTGAGACATTTATTGAACCGAAAATGATCAACAAGATAGAAAAGCATAAAGTGATGATACTTTGTACAGGTTCTCAGGGTGAGCCGATGGCGGCACTGTCAAGAATCGCAAACGGCACACACCGTCAGATCAGCATCATTCCTGATGACACTGTAATCTTCAGTTCATCACCGATCCCGGGGAACACTTTAAGTGTCAACCGTACGATCAACTCACTGTTCAAAGCAGGTGCCGACGTGATTCATGGCCGCCTGTCCAATATTCATACATCCGGACATGGCTCGCAGGAAGAGCAGAAACTGATGCTCCGCCTGATCAGACCGAAATATTTCATGCCGATCCACGGTGAATACCGCATGCTCGATCTGCATAAGCAGATGGCCATTTCAACAGGCGTCGAAGAAGACAACGTCTTCCTGATGGAAATCGGTGACGTCCTCGCCCTTAGGAACGATTCGGCACGCATGAGCCACCGCGTTCAGGCAGGCACGGTTTTTGTTGATGGCATCGGTATCGGAGACATCGGCAACATCGTCCTCCGTGACCGTAAAGATCTGTCCGAAGAAGGCCTTGCGATTGTTGTCGTATCCATCGACTTCAAGACGAAGCAGCTGTTGAGCGGCCCGGATATCATCTCACGCGGATTCGTCTACATGCGTGAATCTTACGGCCTCATCAGAAGCGCCGAGAAGAAAATCAAGGACGACGTGAACAAACTGCTGAACTCGAAAGACAAAGTCGAATGGTTCAACGTCAAACAGCTGATCATCGAAGAACTCAGCCAGCACCTATACAGAAAAACAAAACGCAGCCCGATGATTCTCCCTATGATCATGAGAATCAACGACGAAAAACTGCAGAAGAAAAAATAAAATTGGACCGCCCCGTTGCCGGGGCGGTTTTTTGTTGCCATGACAGGCCGCCGCCTGCTCACTTGGGCCCTTTTTTGAGGCTGAGTGAGCAGGCACCGGTCTTTATTTTCAATAATATGATGATGCAGCTGTTTAGACAGCATGCAAAAATCTTCTATCTTCACATTTCTGCTCTCCAAATGTGCAGTCAGGGGGAATATTCGGCCTATCTGCACAGCAAACGTCTCTCAACGTGCAGTCAGCGATAAATCC
>DEQG01000082.1:0-4032 GCA_002360325.1 Salinicoccus sp. UBA3372
AATTATTAAAATTAAGTTGACCAAAAAAGTTACTTATATTATAATATTTGAGTACATGGTAATGCTATGTTTAGATTAGCCTTTTGTTTATTCGGAGGGAGGGAAATTTATGACTAAAACAAACGTTAAGAAGAATGAACCTATTGAAGATGCACTACGACGTTTTAAGCGTAATGTCTCAAAAAACGGCACAATTCAGGAAGCCCGTAAAAGAGAATTTTATGAAAAACCTAGTGTTAAACGTAAGAAGAAGTCTGAAGCAGCAAGGAAACGTAAATTCAGATAATATATCCTCCCTCGGATAATTTATCATATTAAGAAGACAGTACTATTTTATATAGTACTGTCTTTTTTCACACGTAATAGCAGAGTATATTTATTTTTATACCTTTTATATGTATAATGAAAATGGAGGGGATTTACATGGCGATAATTGATACATTTTTGATGGGGAATATTGTAAATACATTCAGGGATGTTATTACTATGCCTGTAATTGCCTTTATATTACTAGCCGCCTTCATCATCGGACTGGTAATGCAACTGTTTTCTGAACAATTCAATTTTTATGGTTTACTTTCTATCGCTGCCATCGTTTTATTTTTCTCCGGGCATTTATTAATAGAAGGCAGTAACCTTCTGGCACTCTCATTATTTGTACTAGGTGCGTTTCTGATCATTATCGAATTTTTTGTAATCGGTACCTTTTTGGGAGTGCTGGGTGTCATTCTATTGTTACTCAGCATTGTCCTCGTCAGTGGAAATATGATATTGTATTCAATTTTTCTGCTGATCATACTTATTATTGCATCCTTTATGGTGGTGGGTCTTATCAAATCTAAAAAAAGAAAAATTCCATTTTTAAACAGGTTGATTCTCAGTGACGCGACGGATACCGAATCCGGCTATACTTCTTTTGACGACCGTTCACATCTTCTTGGTGAAACAGCAGTCACTGTTACACCTCTGAGACCGTCAGGAACGATACGTTACGGGGAAGAAAGAATTGATGCTGTTGCAGAAGGGTCTTACATTAGAGCGGATCTGAAAGTGAAAGTTATACATGTTGAAGGAACCAGAGTAGTTGTCCGTCCAATTGAAGAATAACTAATTTAAAGGAGAGTTTTACATGGATCTAATGTTTATATCCGGTGGATTATTAACAGTTATATTTTTAATTGTTGTAATATTTATCGTATTGTCATTTATCCTGTCATTTGTCCCGGTCGGTTTATGGATTTCAGCAATTGCTGCCGGTGTCAAAGTGGGAATATTTACACTGGTGGGTATGCGTCTCAGACGTGTTAAGCCGAAACGTGTAATTGAGCCAATGATCAAAGCGCATAAAGCAGGTCTTGATTTGAGCACGAACCAGCTGGAAGCACACTTCCTTGCCGGAGGTAATGTGGACAGAGTAGTGGATGCTCTAATTGCAGCCCAGCGTGCGAATATCAATTTGACGTTCGAACGTTGTGCGGCCATCGACCTTGCCGGCCGTGATGTACTTGAAGCTGTTCAAATGAGTGTAAACCCGAAAGTGATTGAGACACCGTTTATCTCAGGTGTTGCAATGGACGGTATCGAAGTCAAAGCCAAAGCACGTATTACTGTACGTGCAAACATTGACCGTCTTGTCGGTGGTGCCGGCGAAGAAACGATCGTTGCCAGAGTCGGTGAAGGGATAGTTTCGACAATCGGTTCCTCAGAAAAACACTCGGATGTCCTGGAAAATCCTGATTCGATTTCTCAGACAGTGCTTTCAAAAGGACTGGATTCAGGAACAGCATTCGAAATTTTATCCATAGATATCGCAGATGTGGATATCGGCAAGAACATCGGTGCGGACCTGCAGACAGAGCAGGCTGTTGCTGATAAGAACATTGCCCAGGCAAAAGCTGAAGAACGCCGTGCAATGGCTGTCGCCCAGGAGCAGGAAATGAAGGCACGTGTTCAGGAAATGAGAGCCAAAGTGGTTGAAGCTGAATCCAAAGTACCTCTTGCGTTCTCTAAAGCGCTTGAAGACGGCAATATAGGTGTGAGTGAGTATTATGACTTGAAAAACATCGAAGCTGATACCAGCATGAGAGATTCTATCAATAAAATGACTAATCCGACTCGTTATAATGAAGAAGAAGAATAGGTCGTGATATTATGGAAGCGTTACTGCCCCTATTAATATTTGCAGGCGGCGTAATATATTCTGTCATAGCCAGCAGAGGCGGCAAGGATAAAGAAAAAAGAAATATCGACCCAAGTAAAATGGAAAGACCCGGCCGCTCGGCGCCAAGACGCCGTCCTTCTAATTCTGAGCCGCAGAAACAACAGGGATCCGGCGGACTTTTTGACGAGTTGAAACGGGAATTTAAAAAAGAGTATGATAAAGCGATGGGTGCACCTTCTTCAGACACGGACGGCCAATCGCGCACAATGTCGCAGGAGAACATAAAACGACGTGTTGAAGAAGAACGAAAAAAACTGGAAGAGAAAAGACAGCAGGAAAAAGAGCAGGCTTCAATGGGTCAAAGATCACGTCACAAGACATACAAAGATAAAAAGCCTGTTGAAAGAAGACAGAGCGAAAGAGCATCACGGGCGAAAGAAACGGTCTATACCGGTGCACATGATGCAAAAAGTGATGTTAAAGTAGCCGGAGCCACTGAAGGCATAGGCAAAGAAATCACCGAACAGGTACGGTACTCATATGGTGACAATCGTACTGAAATGCATGAACGTGACAGAAAGAAAGAGAAAGCATTTACTTCCAGAGATTTAATATTTGATAGAAAAGCAGTGGTAAACGGCGTCATCTTCAATGAAATATTAGGGAAACCTAAATCACGCAGGTAAAATAAAAGCACATGACAATTAATTGTCATGTGCTTTTATGTTTTAAATAGTGCAATGTAGAGTATATAAGTATTAAGCAGGAGGTGTGAACTATGGATATTGATATTAAAAAAGGCGAGAATATGTTTTTCATAGGTGAGGATGAATTGAACCCTGAAGCCTACGTCTCTTATAAAGTGGATGACGACGGCGACCTGATTATAGACAGTACAGAAGTTGCTAATCAGCTGAGCGGTCAGGGTGTCGGCAGCACGCTTGTCAACATGGTCATCGAGTATGCGAAAGACGAAGATAAGAAAATCGTTCCGAAATGCCCATTTGCGAGAGCGGTCATGGAGCGTGAGGAAGATACGAAAAAAATGATAAAGTAAAAAAATAAGCTCATTTACATTGAGCTTATTTTTTATGTTTAATTATTCACAAAAATGTACCAAAAGCATTATTATGAATTTTTATTTTTAATTTATAATAGTGTTAAGAGGTGACATTATGAAATTCAAAAAACAAAATCAACACGGTGTCTGGGCCATGGTATTCATGCCTCTCATTCTTGGTATTGCTGCCGGTGGATTTCACCCGTCACAAATATTGTACGGAATCGGTTGGCTGCTCATGTTTTTTGCGGCAGATCATGTTTTAATTTTCATTAAACGGATGAAAAGGAAAAAGGATTACGGTTATTTGAAAGCGGCAGGATTGATTGGAGGAATTGCTGTTGTGTTGTTCATATATCCATTGTTCATTGAGTACCGGATCATATATTTCTTTCTGGGAATGGTGCCATTAGGAGCGATAACCAGTTATTTTTCAATGATCAAAGACGAGAGGAATATCATTAATGATATTGTTGCCATTCTGTTATTTTCGATTGCCGGCGGAGGCATCGCCTATTTGAACACACATGAATGGACACTCGGCATTACTGTTGTAATCCTGGTGAGTTTACTTTATTTTGTCGGCTCGGCACTGGTAGTGAAGACCATAGTGAGAGAGCGGAAAAATATCAAGTACAGAAACGCCTCATACATATATCATGCAGTGCTGTTTCTCGGCATGCTGCTATGGCACTATACACTCGGCATCGCCTTTGTAATCGGGATTATCAGAGCAGTGGGTGTTTATGACAGAGGATGGACACCGAAAAAACTTGGTATTATGGAGATATTCCATATTGTATGGATCAGT
>DEQG01000082.1:4224-10851 GCA_002360325.1 Salinicoccus sp. UBA3372
TGAATTATACACAAAGTGATGTCGCTGAATTTCTTAATATTAGTAAAGCTGCAATTTCGAAATGGGAAAAGGGGCGCAGTATACCTGAGGTAGTATACATCATACAGTTGTCCAAGCTGTTTAACACGACGATTGATGAATTGGTGAACAGTTCGGTAAAACATACCAAAGAAGAAATCAAAAGACTTTATCACTTTTATTCAAGAAGATTTTCCACGGAACCTTTTGATGCGACCGTTGATGAAGTGGACGAATATGCCAGAAAACATTTTAATGATTACAGTCTATTATTACAGTTCAGTGTACTTTTAATGAACCATCACCAGTTAAAACCACAATCCAAAGTGGTTCAGGATAATGCGGTAAAATATATCAGCCGTATAATAAAACACTCAGATTCACTTTTTGAAAAAGAACAGGCAACTTTTCTTTTGGCATCCATTTATTTGCAGCTTGGTCAAAATGACAGTGTTATTGAACTTCTGGAAGATACCAGGCTGCCAAAATTACCGGCCAATATAGTATTATCTTTATCTTATTTACAGAATGATGACCGAACGCAGGCAAACCAGACACTACAGGCAGAAGTTTATCAAAATGTCATTTTTATGATTAACAGCCTGACAGTGATGATCCAGCATCAGTTACATAGTAATTCTGATCAATTGATAGACAGGGGATTAAAAATTGCAGAGACTTTCGATCTGAATAATCTCCACCCCAATTCAATTATGAATTTTTATCTTGCCAGTGCCATAAACAAAAGAGATGATCTGCACAGCTGCATTGATTACTTGAAACGCTTCAATAAAATCGTTAAAAATATGATGGAAAATTATTACCTTCATGGAGATGAATTTTTTGATGAAATAGATGACTGGATCAAAGATTTTGACCTTGGAAACAATGCGCCTCTCAATATCGATACATTCAGACGACAGGTGCTGGTCCAGGTTATGTCGAATCCGCAGTTCGAACATATTAAAGATACGATAGAATTTAAAAACATCATTCATGATTTATCAAATATAGTAGGGGAGTGATACTGTCATGTCACAATCTGATTGGATCGTGTTTCTTATACCGCTTATTCTGCTGCAGTTGATTTTGATGATTACAGCGCTTGTGCTGATCATCAGGCAGACTCATTTTAAATATTTTAATAAAATAATCTGGATTGTCATTGTGCTTCTGCTCAATATCGTCGGTCCTGTATTATATTTTATATTGGAGAGAAGATAATATGAGTATATTGAAAATAGAAAACTTGTCCAAGTCCTTCAATGATAAAAAAGTGATCGACAATTTGAGTTTGACTGTGAGAGAAAATGAAATATACGGTTTTATAGGGAGTAACGGTTCAGGCAAGACAACGACGATGAATATGATTCTGGGACAGCTGAAACCGGATGGCGGGGAAATATACGTATGCGGTGAAAAAGTCACTTTTGGCAATACGAAGACCAACAAATATATCGGCTATCTGCCGGATGTGCCGGAATTTTATAATTACATGACTGCAGAACAATATTTGATGCTGTGCGCCCAGCTGACGGATATGAGAAAGGATAACAGAGTATCGCGGATCAATCATCTGCTTGATATCGTCGGGCTGTCAGGCAACAAATCAAAAATAAAATCCTACTCCCGCGGCATGAAGCAGCGGCTTGGTGTCGCACAGGCACTGATCCACAAGCCTGAACTGCTGATATGTGATGAACCGACCAGTGCACTCGATCCGAAAGGGAGAATGGAACTGCTGAAGATTTTAAAAGATATAACATCTGAAACGACAGTCATATTTTCAACGCATGTGCTGACAGATGTAGAGAGGATCAGTGACCATGCCGGCATCCTTTACGAAGGCGGCATTGTCAGGGAGATTGATTTATCAAAGACTGATTTCGGGGATAAAGGCATTCACCTCAAGTTGAACAGTAATGAATACAATGTCTTATCCGAAAAGTTAGAAATATCTCCTCTGCATGGTGATGACTACCTTGCAGCTAATATATCCTTAAACGATCTGTACCAGGTACTGTATGAAATGAATATTCAGCCGTCCCGTCTCGAACTTTCTAAAAAATCATTGGAGGATATTTATCTGGAGGTGACACGATGAATCAGATAGTTACAATGCTGAATAAAGAGCTCATGGAATCACTGAAAACATTTAAACTTTTAGCAATCATCATCACTTTTTTGATCATCGGGGTCCTCAGTCCGTTTATCGTTCTTATTATGCCTGATATTCTGGAATCTGCCGTCTCTGACTCCGGTATAGAGATGGTAATACCCGAACCGACGGCAGACCAGTCTTATATGCAATTTTTCAGTCATGTCAATCAGCTTGGCTTTATCGTGTTTCTGTTATTATTTGGCGGAATATTGACCAGTGAGATTTCCAGAAGGACATTGATCAATCTTTTAACTAAAGGCCTGAAGCGTCATAATGTCCTATTGTCAAAGTCATTATTCATTTTGATTATCTGGACTGTTGTTTATTTTATGAGTGCGCTGGTTACTTATCTATATACAGTGTACTTTTTTGATGAAACAGTTCATAATCTGCCGGCAGCATTATCCACAACATGGCTTTATGGAATATTCCTGATCAGTCTGGTTTTCTTATTTTCTGTCGCTTTTAAAAATTTTATAGCGGTGATATTTTCCATAATAGCAGTAGTAGTCATCATGATGATTCTCAGTGTATTTCCAAGTATGGAAATATATATCCCACAATATTTGCTGACTTTGAATATGGAGTTGATCATCGGAGAGAAGTATTTAGGCGATACACTTACACCTGTGTCTGTCACATTCGCAGCTTCAGTACTGATATTTATATTGAGCATTTTCATTTTTAACAAAAAAACATTGGTATGATTTTAAGGCTGTGCAGGTTTATTCTGTACGTCTTTGTTATTTTATGATTGAAAATGATTGTTTTTGATTGAATTTGATTGATGAATGTATTATTCTATATATGGTGATGGATATGATAACTACACAAAGATATGAACTGATTTTGAATTTTTTAAATGAAAATGGTAACGGTACCATCAATGACTTTGGAAAACTGACGGGCACGAGCAGTGCAACGATTCGACGTGATCTGACACATCTGGAGGATGAGGGGCTGCTTTCCCGTATCCATGGCGGGGCGACGATTGACCGGGTTGAGAGTGAGGCCAGCTATACAGACAAAGCAGTAAGAAATTTAAAGGATAAAATCCTGATTGCCAAAACTGCCGCTGCACTGATTGAAGATGGTGATACCCTTTTTATCGATGCCGGGACAAGTACATATGAAATGCTGCCTTTCATCAATAAAAAGAATTTAACGATTGTGACGAACAGTGTCACTCTGATCAGTTCGCTGGTCAGGGACGGTCACCTTGTATATCTGCTGGGTGGTAATGTGAAACCGACGACATACGCAATTATCGGAACTGAAGCTGTAGATAAACTGAATGGTCTGTCCTTTGATAAATGCTTCATCGGTACAAACGGCATAGATAGAGCTCATGGTTATTCAACGCCGGATGGTGAGGAAGCGGCGATCAAACGGACAGCATTGAAGCAGTCCAAAGCTAAGTACATATTGGGCGACACTTCGAAATTTCATAAGACGGCCTTCGTCAAATTTGCAGCGCTTGGTGATGCAGTACTCATTACGAATGACTTGAAGTCTGAGTTTGTTAAAGATATCGAAGAAGAAACAAACGTGATAGGAGAGGTGTAAATGATATATACCGTGACGTTCAATCCATCAGTGGATTATATTATGAAACTGGATGACTTTAAAGAAAGTGAATTAAACCGTACTTCTTTGACCGAAAAGTATCCCGGTGGAAAGGGCATCAATGTATCAAGGGTTTTGAAGGAACTCGGTGCCGAGACGACAGCACTCGGTTTCACAGGCGGATTTACCGGAGATTATATAAAATCTGAATTGGAGCAGAGAGATATAATACATGATTTCATAGAAGTGTCGGGTGATACAAGAATCAATGTAAAACTTAAAACTTCGCAGGAATCTGAAATAAATGCAGATGGTCCCAGGATTTCAGATGATAATTTCAAAGCTTTGGAAGAAAAATTGTCACGTCTCAAGCCGGAGGATCATGTGATATTTGCGGGCAGCGTACCCGGCGGTCATAAAGATGCGTACAAAAGATTGGCTGCAAAATTATATGAAAATGCAATTCCATTTTCTATAGATTCAGAAGGAGAGAAATTGACGTCTACACTGCCTTTTAAGCCTTATCTGGTCAAACCCAACCTGTTTGAGCTTGAACAGATCACCGGAAAGTCATTGAAATCATCAGAAGATATAAGGAATGCGGCCGACTCGTTATTGGAGAGCGGTGCTCAAAATGTTCTGATCACGCTGGGCGGGGACGGAGCGATGTTTGTTAACGCGGATTATGCATTGAAACTGACACCTCCTGAAGGGGAACTTGTAAATTCGGTCGGTGCGGGAGACTCGACTGTCGCCGGATTTATCAGTCAGCATGGCAAAGGTATTCCAGAGCAGGTGAAACATGCGGTTGCTGCAGGCAGTGCCACGGCTTATAACAGCGATCTTGCTACACGTCAGGATATTATTGAATTACTGGATAAAGTGACAATCGAAAAAATTTAACCGGGAGGGATATAAATGAGAATTACAGAACTGCTGACAAAAGAGACCATTAAGATGAATATAGAAGCAAAAGATAAAAATGGCGTGATAAAGGAACTTGTAACTGAATTGTACAACACCGGTATAATTACGGATGCAGATAAATTTGAAGCGGCCATTAAAAAAAGAGAGTCACAGAGCACTACGGGTGTCGGCGATGGCATCGCCATACCGCACGCTCAGACCGGAGAAGTAAAAAAGCCTGCCATAATGTTCGGGCGCAGTGAAGCGGGGATAGATTACGATTCACTGGACGGACAGGATGCACATCTGTTCTTCATGATTGCTGCACCTGACGGTCAGGCGACGACACATCTGGATGCATTGGCAAAACTTTCAGGCATATTGATGAATCCCGAGGCAAAAGAAAGACTGCTAAAAGCAGATAGTGCAGATGAAGTGTTAAATACAATCGATCATTATGATGAATCGGAGCCGTCGGAAGAGGCGGCTGCACATGTCGATAAAAGTGAAGACAGGCCGTATATTGTTGCAGTTACTGCCTGTCCAACGGGCATAGCGCATACCTACATGGCAGCAGATGCATTGAAAAACAAGGCAAAAGAAATGAATGTCGGTATCAAGGTGGAGACAAACGGTTCCGGCGGAGTGAAAGATCCTTTAAGTGAAGCGGATATAAAGAATGCTTCAGGCGTAATTGTTGCTGCCGACACTAAAGTGGAAATGGACCGTTTTCATGGCAAGCGTCTTTTGGAGGTGCCGGTGTCGGACGGTATCAAAAGACCCGAAGAATTGATTCAATCAACTCTTGATGAACAGGGTGAAATATATGAAGGGTCCGGCAGCAAAAGTACTGCTGCAAGTTCATCTAAAGGAAGACCATCAATTTATAAACACTTGATGAATGGTGTTTCCAATATGCTGCCATTCGTTGTTGCCGGCGGTATTCTGATTGCAATCAGCTTTTTCTGGGGTATAGAGTCGGCAAACCCCGATCATGCAGATTACAGCCCGATAGCTGAGATGATCAATTTCATCGGAAGCAATGCTTTTGAACTGATGGTGCCGATTTTAGCAGGCTTCATAGCGATGAGTATTGCAGACAGACCGGGCTTTGCTCCGGGCATGGTCGGCGGACTTATGGCAGCAACGATGGGGTCGGGCTTTTTAGGCGGCCTGGTTGCCGGTTTTCTTGCCGGTTATTTAATGGTCGGCATTAAAAAGGTCACAGAAAATCTGCCCCAGGCACTGGACGGTCTCAAGCCGGTATTGATATATCCTTTACTCGGCGTATTTTTAACAGGTATCATCATGTATTATATCATCGATCCGCCTGCGACAGCCTTGAATGAAACACTCAATTCCTTCCTTGAAAATCTGAGTGGCACAAACATAGTCATACTTGGAGCGATTCTCGGAGGTATGATGGCGATTGATATGGGCGGACCGATCAACAAGGCGGCGTATGCGTTCAGTATCGCGACACTGACAGCAGGAAATCCTGAGCCGATTACAGCTGCCATGATCGGCGGAATGGTGCCGCCGCTTGCGATTGCACTTGCCACAGTAGTATTCAGAAATAAGTTTACTCCTGTGGAACGTTCATCAGGACCGACGAATCTGGTGATGGGACTCTCGTTCATAACCGAAGGGGCGATACCTTTCGCTGCAGCAGATCCGCTACGTGTAATCCCTTCCATGATGGTAGGGTCGGCAGTTGCCGGCGCGATGGCACTTGGTCTCGGAGCGACCATACCGGCTCCGCACGGCGGTATCTTCGTGGTTGGCGTCGGTGACAATGTACTGATGTTCCTGTTGGCACTTCTGGTCGGAACAATAGTCAGTGCGGTTCTTTTAGGACTTTTGAAGAGGAAAGAGCAGATATAAATATAATGGAAGACTTCCAGCTGTGGTCAAAATTGATCCGGCTGGAAGTCTTTTTATTTACATTTGCAATTTCAAAAAGAACCATTTTATTA
>DEQG01000082.1:10908-22010 GCA_002360325.1 Salinicoccus sp. UBA3372
ATGTACGAAATCGATATGGTATGATTTTGGGTAATAAAAAAAGGAGTGATTTGAAAATATGAAATTAGGCCGTCTCATCCGAAAGTTAAAGGGCAATGATAATAATGAAATTAATAACAAATTTGAGATCAACTCAGATAATTCACAGTCAAAACCATTGAACATCAGTTTTTTAGGAGACTCGATAACAACATTCAAAGGATGGATACCGCCCGATGCGAAGTTCTGGTACTCAGATGATGCAGATAGAGGGACAGGAGTAGTGAATGTTGATCAAACGTGGTGGCATTTATTTTTAAAGCAGACGGGTAATAAACTGATGACGAATGACAGCTGGAGCGGTTCGACGGTATGTAATACAGCAGACAATGGTCATACGGATGAAAGCTACAGGAGTTTCATCAACAGGTTTGATAAAACAATGGGACAAGGCAGGGTGATGGAATTAAAGCCGGATGTAATCATTGTTTTTGGCGGTACCAATGACAGCGGTAAAAACTCTCCGACAGGCACTGTTAAATACAATGACTGGACTGAAGCTGACCTGGACACTTTTGGCGGTGCTTTTTCAAAGCTCATGAGTGATTTGCAGTATTGGAATCCATCGACAAAAATCATAAATATCCAAAGTGATTTATTGAAACCTGGTTACTCCGTAATCATGGAGGAAGTCACTTCTACATTGGGGATAGAGAATGTTCTGATCCCAACTTATTCAAGCATCGGTGCACATCCTGATGTCGGGGGAATGAAAACAATCGCAAATACTTTAATGAGAGCTGTAAATTAAAAGGAGGGCGAAATCCATCGCTCTCCTTTTCCATGTCTGGAATGCATGTGGTCTTTATTCGTCAATTCCCCGCGGTACGGTCAAGTTAAAACATGAAACTGCCTTACGAAAACATTGCAGTCGGGTTTTGATAATGGTAAATTTAATGTAATCACAATATAAATAAAAGGGGTTTCTAAATGCCTAATATAATAAGTATAGATAGTCTCGAAGAGGCTCAGGCACTCATCGGGGCAAATGATGCGCATATCACTTATCTGGAAGATGAGTTTGATGTTAAGATCCACACGCTGGGAAATGAAATTACAGTGGGCGGATCGGATGATGAAAATGTCGAACTTGCGGAAGATGTGCTCATTCATCTGCTGAAAATCATTCAGCGGGGGATGAAGATAAACTTAAGAGATGTTCAGTCAGCTTCGAGCATGGCTAAAAATGGAACGATTGAATATCTGTTAGATCTATATAATGAAGTGATTGCCAAAGATACTAAAGGTAAAGGCATCCGGGCTAAAACTACCGGCCAGAGAATGTATATTGAAAACATAAGGCGGCATGACCTGACTTTCGGCATCGGCCCTGCAGGTACAGGGAAGACTTTCCTTGCTGTGGTCCTTGCCTGCCAGATGCTTCGTGACGGCCAGGTGAAGAGGGTTGTCCTGACACGTCCGGCAGTGGAAGCCGGTGAAAATCTGGGGTTCCTGCCAGGTGACCTGAAAGAAAAGGTCGATCCTTATTTAAGGCCGCTGTATGATGGCCTGCACACAGTGCTCGGAACAGAACAGACCGACCGCCTGATTGAGCGCGGTGTAATAGAAGTTGCCCCGCTTGCCTACATGAGAGGGCGTACGCTGAATGATGCATTCTGTATACTTGATGAAGCCCAAAACACGACAGAAATGCAGATGAAGATGTTTTTAACCCGTCTTGGTTTCGGCTCGAAAATGGTCGTAACGGGAGACGAAACTCAAATTGATCTTCCCGGATCTTCAAAGAGCGGTCTTATCGAGTCTGTGAGAAGACTCGAAAAAGTAAAAGGTATTGCGGTCAACCGCATGGATGAAACTGACGTTGTCAGACATCCGCTTGTTTCAAAAATAATCAAAGCATATGAATAGAGGTGCATTATGCTATCAGTAGATTTTATAGATGATGAAGGCCATACATCGAGTGAGGAACAAAATGAAATCAACCGGTTATTGAACTTCGCATATGAAAAATTGGAATCAGATTCCGATGCTGAAATCAGTGTGTCATTTGTAGACAGTGAATCCATCCGTGATATCAACCATAAGTACCGGGATAAAAATGAAGTGACGGATGTCATTTCATTTGCGATGGAAGATGACGAATTCAATCTGATCCATGAAGATGCACCGAGAACACTTGGCGATATAATCATATCCACAGATCGTGCCAAAGAGCAGGCGGAGGATTACGGACACAGTTACCGACGTGAACTGCTGTTCTTATCCCTTCACGGTTTTTTGCATTTACTGGGATATGATCATATGGATGATGCAGATGAGAAAAAGATGAACCGGACACAGGACGACATATTGGATGCGTTTGGCGCAGCAAGAGACGAGTAGCGATGAAGCGGTTTAAGTATGCCTTTGAAGGCATAAGGGCATTATTTGAAAAGGATTTTCATTTTGCCGGGCATCTGTTCATCGCAGCTGCAGTCGTTGTATCGGGATTTATATTTGGTCTGAATACAATGGAATGGCTGTTTATCATCAGTGCAATTTTCATTGTGCTGATTACTGAAATCATCAATACCAGTCTCGAGTATACCGTGGACCTGGTGACGGATGACTACCACGAGCTTGCCAAATATGCCAAAGACACTTCGGCACTTGCCGTACTGCTGGCAGCATTTTATGCGGTCATCACGGGTCTGATAGTTTTTGTACCAAAATTAATTGAGTTATTCACTTAGGAGAGAGACATATATGAACGATGGAATTTTTAAAGATGAATGGCTGGAAGAAGTCATTGAAGCACAGAGCCGGGCATACACACCGTATTCAAAATTTAATGTCGGTGCATTACTGGTGACTGAAGACGATGAATATATTTACGGTGCCAATATTGAGAACGCAGCCTATCCTGCATCAATCTGTGCCGAGCGGAGCGCTCTGGTCAGTGCCTATTCCAACAATATTACCAAATTTAAGGCAATAGTCGTCGTGACGGACGCTGACGAGCCTGCCAGCCCGTGCGGCGTATGCCGTCAGGTGATGAAGGAACTGTGTGATGATGATATGCCTGTTTATTTAACAAGCAAATCGGGAGAAGTCATCAAACGTACCGTAGATGACTTATTACCACTCGGTTTTTCAGGGAAGGATATGGAGTAATGTCAGAAGATAAATTTAAATCCGGCTTTATCAGTATAATCGGCCGTCCAAACGTGGGTAAATCCACATTTATGAATAAAGTGCTCGGACAGAAGATTGCGATCATGTCCGATAAGCCGCAGACAACGAGGAATAAAATACAAGGTGTCCATACGACTGAAGATTCCCAGATGATATTCATTGATACGCCGGGAATCCACAAGCCGAAACACCAGCTGGGCGAACATATGATGAAGGTCGCACGTAATACTTTAAAAGAAACCGAAGTGATTCTTTTCATCATCAACGCTTCAGAAGAGATCGGCAGGGGTGACGAGTTCATCATTGAGATGCTGCAAAATACAAGAACACCGATTATTCTTGTGCTTAATAAGATCGACCTGGTGCATCCGGATAATCTGCTGAAACAGATAGATGTCTATAAAGACAAACTGGAATTCAGCGATGTTGTGCCAATTTCTGCACTGCAGGGCAACAATGTGGACACACTTCTTGAAATAATCAAAAACTATCTGCCGGAAGGGCCGATGTATTATCCGGAAGACAGGGTGACGGACCATCCGGAACATTTTATAGTGAGTGAACTCATCCGTGAGAAGGCGCTGCATCTGACAAGTCAGGAAATTCCGCATGCCATCGGCGTTGAAGTCGAAAAGATGAAAGCCGATAAAGGTGAGAAAATCCATGTTCAGGCAGTCATCTACGTCGAACGCGAGTCCCAAAAAGGCATGGTGATCGGCAAGGGCGGCAAGATGCTGAAAGAGATAGGAAAGCTTGCCAGACAGGATATAGAAAACCTGCTTGGAAACAAAGTCTATCTTGAGCTTTGGGTGAAAGTACAAAAAGACTGGCGCAACAAATCCAACTTTATAAGATCACTTGGATATAAAGATGATGAATACTAGGTGATTAAATGATATACCAGCAAAAAGGTATAATGATCCGGCAGACGAACTACAGCGAGTCCAGCCGGATTATTACTATATTGAATGAAGAAGGCGTCATGGTGCCTCTGATGGCCCGCGGGTTCAATAAGACGAAAAGCCCGTTCATCGTTCTGAGGCAGGGGTTCAAAGAGGCACTGTTCACATACAGCCGCTTTAGAGGCATGGGTACTCTGAACGAAGTAGATGTGATTTCACAGTTCAAAGGTATCAATAATGATTTTGATGTGTTTGCATATGGCAGCTATATAATGGAATTTGTCACCAGGATACTGAGCGATGAGGACGTGACCCCAAAAAACTTCGAGCTGCTGATGAAGTGTTTCAGACTGCTTGAAAACAAGGAAGAAAATGAGAAGAATGCCGTTACAGCACTTGCGGCGATCAAGTTGATGCCGCAATACGGGATTGAAATCAATGTGGACGAATGTGCACTCTGCGGCAGCAGGGACTACAATACATTCAGCCATTATTCATTCATGTACCACAGCGTCATCTGTGATTATTGTGCGGATGAAGAAACGCTCGCACGTTCGGTAAACATCGGCAACAGAAGCATTTACCTTGCAGCATACATGAAAAACGTCAAACTGGATTTGATCAATTCCGTCAAAACAAGTTCCGAAAACGGCAGAGCACTGCTCAACTTCATAGAGATGATCTATGATGAATATGCAGGTGTTTATTTTAAGGCGAGGAAACTTGTAAAAGACATACAGAGATGATCAGATGTATAAACTCAGCATTATCATTATGAGAGTATTGGGATTTTTTGCAGTTGTCGTTCCAATCATCTCAAAGATTATGTCGCGGAAAGAGGAGAATGTACCGGAGCACGGATGAATAACTTATCGGTACAGGTTAGATTTGAATGCAGGGCGGGTTTAATGATCGGCTATATAGCTCATGAAAACTACAGCAGATACAGAGAATAAAAAAACAGGTGTCCGATTTTCTTTTCAGAATTCGGACACCTGTTTTTCATTCTTAAAATATTTTAGAATTTAATTTTTTCTTTCAGGAAGCCGTTCACTTCATCGATTGGCATTCTTGTCTGTTCCATAGTGTCTCGCGCGCGCACTGTCACCATGTTGTCTTCCAATGAATCAAAGTCGAAAGTGATACAGTATGGAGTACCGATTTCATCCTGACGGCGGTATCTCTTACCGATTGACTGTGATTCGTCAAATTCGACATTGAAGTCAGGCGCGATTTTTTCATACACTTTAAATGCATCGTCGCTTAATTTTTTGGAAAGCGGCAGTACTGCGGCTTTGAATGGTGCAAGGCTCGGATGGAATCTCATTACAGTTCTTGAGTCTCCATTTTCAAGTTCTTCCTCGTCGTAGGCATCAGCCATGAATGCAAGTGTCACACGGTCAAGACCTAGAGCAGGCTCAATGACAAACGGAATGAATTTGTCTCCTGTTTCCTGATCGTGGTAAGTCAGGTCTTCACCTGAATGTTCCATATGCTGTTTCAAGTCGAAGTTTGTCCGACTCGCGATGCCCCACAGTTCACCCCAGCCGAACGGGAATTTAAACTCGATGTCTGTCGTCGCGTTTGAGTAGTGGGAAAGCTCATCCTCATCATGATCGCGCATACGCAGGTTGTCTTCTGCAAGACCTAAAGTCAGCAGCCAGTTCTGACAGAAATCTTTCCAGTACTTCTGCCATTCGACTTCAGTGCCCGGTTTACAGAAGAACTCAAGTTCCATCTGTTCGAATTCTCTTGTTCTGAAAATGAAGTTACCCGGTGTGATTTCATTACGGAATGATTTACCGATCATACCGATACCGAACGGCAATTTTTTACGCATCGTTCTCTGAACGTTTTTATAGTTGACGAAAATACCCTGAGCCGTTTCCGGTCTTAAGAAAATTTCGTTCGTTGACGATTCGGTTACACCCTGGAATGTTTTGAACATCAGGTTGAACTGGCGGATTTCAGTGTAATCCTGAGCGCCACAGTTCGGACATGCGATGTTGCGCTCTTCAATGATATTTTTCATTTCATCGAAGCTTAAGCCATCTGCAACAAAAGTATCATCTTCTTTTTGAATGACGTTTTCAATGAGTTTATCCGCACGGTGACGGCTCTTACATTCTTTACAGTCGATCATCGGGTCATTGAAGTTGTTTAAATGGCCGGAAGCTTCCCAAGTTTTCGGGTTCATCAGAATTGCAGCATCGACACCTACGTTATAAGGTGACTCCTGGATGAATTTTTTCCACCATGCTGCTTTTACGTTATTTTTCAGCTCGATGCCGAGGGGACCGTAATCCCATGTGTTCGCCAGACCGCCGTAAATCTCACTGCCTGGAAATACAAAACCTCTTGCTTTTGACAAATTCACAATCTTGTCCATATCCATAATCAAACACTCCTCGTAAAATTTTTCGGCATATAAAAAGTCCCAGGATAGCTCAGCTATCCTGGGACGGGTATATACCCGCGGTTCCACCCAAATTAGTGTTTCCACTCAACTTTTAATATACAGTTATCTTTTAATAATTTATATGCCATTTAACATGTTAAGCTTACACCAACCTTAACTCGCTTAATTCACATTATATAAAATGTCTTTTGAAAGTGCAAATGTTTCATTGTATTTCTTTATTTTATCAGATGTATTATAATTATTATTATTGGGAGTGAGGCCATGGAACTGAACAGCAGGCAGGAAAAGATACTGAAGATTGTAAAGCAGCATGGACCGATAACCGGCAGCAAGATTGCAGAGCAGCTGTCCTTGACAAGAGCGACGTTGAGACCGGATCTGGCAATTTTGACGATGAGCGGTTATCTGGATGCCCGTCCGCGGGTTGGATATTTCTATACCGGCAAAGAGCCGGCGGAAGTATTGACCAATAAAATAAGAAACATTCTGGTCAGGGACGTACAAAGTTTACCGATAGTGATAAAAGAAGATACGTCCATCTATGAAGCGATTGTGAAGATGTTCCTGGAAGATGTGGGGACTTTATATGCAATTGATGATGACAGGGACCTTGTCGGTGTCATTTCAAGAAAAGACCTGTTAAAAGGAACGATGGGTAAAAATGATATAGAACGCACCCCGGTCAGCATCATCATGACAAGGAAACCGCATATCACTACTTGTTATCCAAACGATTTATTGATTTATGCAGCGAATCAGCTGATAGAGAAACAGATTGATTCTATACCTGTAATAGATAAAGATGCCGATAAAGACATTGTCATCGGCCGTATAACCAAAACAAACATTACAAAAGTATTTGTTAATCTAATGGAATAAGGAGTGTCTCGATGTCTAACATAAAAGTAATCATTGCATCTGATTCTGTAGGTGAAACCGGAGAGCTGGTGGCTAAAGCATCTCTGGCACAATTTGATATAGACAGTTCATCGGATGTATTAATAAGATACCCGTATATCGACTCGGAAGATAACGTTGATGATGTCGTCGACCTCGCAAAAAGCAAAGAGGCAATCGTCGTCTATACGATCATCACCCCTAAATTCAGAAGCTATATTAAAGAAGAGCTCAAAAGAGAAAATATACCTTCTGTCGATGTGATGGGGCCGCTGATGTCGATACTTGAAGGAAAAACCGAAGAAACACCGTATTATGAACCCGGCCGAGTCCATAAGCTGGACGAGGATTACTTCAAAAAAATCGAAGCGATAGAATTTGCCGTAAAATATGATGACGGCAAAGATGCAGGCGGACTCAACAAGGCGGATATTGTACTGATCGGGGTCTCAAGAACATCAAAAACACCGTTATCTCAATTTTTGGCGCTAAAAAAATATAAAGTCATGAATATGCCGCTTGTTCCTGAGGTGACCCCTCCAAAAGAACTGTTTGAAATACCGGCCTCCAAATGTATAGGGCTGAGAATAAAATCCTCCGCGCTGAATAAAATCAGAAAAGAGAGATTGACTCAGCTGGGTCTTAAAGATACAGCCAGCTATGCCAAAAATGAAAGGATTCAGGAAGAACTGGAATACTTTGATTCGATTATAGAAAAAATAGGTTGTCCTGTTATTGATGTATCTGAAAAAGCCATTGAAGAAACAGCAAATGAAATAATGAAGTATGTAGATGGTAAAATAGATATTAAAGGATGATAGAGTGTGAATATCCCACAACAGACAATTGAACATATAAAAGAGAGGACCGACATTACTGAGCTCGTTTCCGGGTATATTAAACTTGAGAAACGTGGGCGAAACTACGTCGGTCTTTGCCCTTTTCACAATGAAAAGACGCCCTCATTCAGCGTCAGTCCCGAAAAACAGATCTGTCACTGTTTCGGCTGCAAAAAGGGCGGCAACGTCTTTCAATTTCTGATGGAAATTGAAAATATATCATTCTCTGAATCAGTAAAAAGGCTGGGCAAGCCGCTCGGCGTGGAAGTTGCCACAAATGAAAGCAGAGTGGACGATAATGATATGCAGTTCATCAAGATGCATGAACATATCACAGATCTTTTCCACCATATACTGATTCATACAAACGAAGGTGAGGCTGCGCTGAACTACTTGATCGACAGAGGCTTCTCCAGTGACATCCTGAAAAAGGAGAAAATAGGACTTGCTCCGAAAATGTCTTCATTCACCAAAAATGCAATCCTTGAGAAAGGATTTACAGAAGAAGCGGCCTACAGTGCCGGGCTGCTTTCACGCAATGAGGAAAACTTTTCATACTATGACCGTTTCGTGAACCGTATCATGATACCGATAAAAAACCATCAGGACTATGTCATCGGGTTTACTGCAAGGAGTATAGACGGTTCCGAACCTAAATATTTGAACACGCCCGAAACAAAAGTGTTCCAAAAACGGCACCTGCTGTTCAATTTAAGTGACGCAAGAAAATCGATCAGACAGCAGGATGAAGTCATACTGATGGAAGGTCATCTGGATGTCTTAAAAGTGAAATCGGTGAACGTTGAGAATATTGTAGGACTCATGGGTACCGCACTGAGTGATGAAAATATAAATCTTCTTGACAGGCTGGCTTCGAATGTCACTTTGATGTTTGACGGCGACAAAGCCGGATCCCAGGCGACGATGAGCATTGGTGAACAACTGCTCAAACATGGACTGAATACATTTGTCATCCAACTGCCGCGCGACATGGATCCTGATGAGTTTATCGTCGAAAATGGTGAAGAGGCATTCCGCGGTCTGGTTAAGAATGAAAAACGCCATTATGTGCACTTTTTATCCGAAAAACTACTGAATGAAAGTATGCATAACGACCTGGCTTATTCCCAGAATATCAATACGTTGGTCGATGCATTGAAGTATGTCAATGATGGTGCGATAAAATCAAGGTTGGTCATGCACATCAGTGAAAGATATAATATAGACAAATCACAGATAGAAAGCAGACTTCCTGTTAAAAACCCGGTAAAACGGGAAAGTGGTATACAACAGGTTGAAAAACTTTCCATCCGGGAGAAAAAAGAGCGCTATTTTTTAAAAGCGTTGATAAATGACAGAAGCCTGTTTGAATATTGCAGAGACCAAATAGATGCTGAAGTATTAACTTCACAGCAGTATTATGGTATATTTAAAGGGTTATGCAATTATTTTGACAACCATGACACATTTGAAGTATCATCCTTTATCCAGCAGATACCGAATGAATTATTAGAAGTGGTAATTAATATTGATAATTTGAAGATTCAAAGTGATGTCTCACGGGATGAAATAGATGATTACCTCGATGATTTGAGTGGTAAAAGAAATAGTAACAAGGAGAAAAAGATATTATTTGCACAACTTGCTGAAGCTGAGGCAGATAATGATGTCGATCTGCAGGCCAGCATTATGCAGCAATTGCTGGAGATTAACAGCAGATATAAAAGTTAGTCAATATAATTAGGAGGTACATTTATGTCTGAAAATAAAGTTGGAACAACTGAGACAAAAGATGAAGAGTTGTTTACTTCTGTTGAACAGGTGAAACAGGCACTCCTTGAAAAAGGGAAAAAAGAAGGACATTTATCACACGAGGAAATTGCAGACAAATTATCTAATTTTGAATTAGATGCGGATACAATGGATGAGTTTTTTGATGAACTGAATGAAAATGATATACAATTAATAAATGAAAAAGATGCAACAGATACTGATGCAAAATTGAATCTGCATGATATGAGTGCACCGCCGGGAGTAAAAATTAATGACCCGGTACGGATGTATCTTAAAGAAATCGGCCGTGTAGACCTTCTGAGCGCAAAAGAAGAGGTTGAATTGGCAAAAAAAATTGAACAGGGCGATGAATTTGCCAAAAGCCGTCTGGCTGAAGCCAACTTGAGACTTGTGGTCAGTATCGCTAAAAGATATGTCGGCCGCGGCATGCTGTTTTTAGACCTGATTCAGGAAGGTAACATGGGTCTTATCAAAGCGGTTGAAAAATTCGACTTTACTAAAGGTTTCAAATTCTCAACTTATGCAACATGGTGGATACGCCAGGCAATTACGAGAGCTATTGCCGATCAGGCGAGAACGATACGTATTCCTGTCCACATGGTTGAAACGATTAACAAACTGATCAGAATACAGCGTCAGTTACTGCAGGATCTTGGCCGTGAACCGATACCTGAAGAAATCGGTGAAGAAATGGACCTTCCTGCTGATAAAGTTCGTGAAATTCTTAAAATTTCACAGGAACCTGTATCACTTGAAACACCTATCGGTGAAGAGGATGACAGCCACCTTGGAGACTTCATCGAAGACCAGGAAGCACAAAGTCCATCAGACCATGCAGCCTATGAACTGCTGAAAGAACAGTTGGAAGATGTTCTCGATACACTGACAGACAGGGAAGAGAACGTTCTGAGATTGCGCTTTGGCCTGGATGACGGCCGTACAAGAACTTTGGAAGAGGTAGGAAAAGTGTTCGGTGTGACAAGAGAAAGAATCCGTCAGATTGAAGCCAAAGCACTTAGAAAATTGCGTCATCCAAGCAGAAGTAAAAGACTAAAGGATTTTATGGATTAAGTT
>DEQG01000001.1:0-1890 GCA_002360325.1 Salinicoccus sp. UBA3372
GATTTATTATAGTTTATCACATTAATAAAAGCACCTTAAAATTTAAGGTGCTTTTATTTATTCAATAATATCATTATCTTCAGTTTCAGTATCCCGGTAAACAAGATATCCAATTATAACAGTGATTATAATTGATAATACCATCAGTATAGTCATTAAGGTCCCTCCACATTACAGTTCATTTAACAATAATTTTACAGCTTCAGAAGAATTTATACAAGCTTTCTTTAAAAATTCCTCATAAGTCATATCTGCAGCCTGATCTGCCTTGTCCGATATAGAGCGGATGATGATAAACGGTACATTGAACTGGTGACAGGTCTGAGCGATGCTCGCGGATTCCATATCAACTGCAAGTGCATTTGAAAAGTTGCCGATGATGGATGATTTCTGTGCGCTGTCTGCTATGAAGGAGTCACCGCTTGCAACGAGCCCTTTGAAGCCTTGAATGGTTTTATTCTTTTCAAGCACTTTCACAGCCGCACCGACCATCTTTTCATCCGCATCATATGCAGCAGGCATGCCCGGCACCTGACCGAATGCATAGCCGAATTCCATGGCATCCACATCATGATGGACGACAGTCGTTGAAACGACCATATCCGTTACATCCAGCTCATTCGACAAAGCACCTGCAACACCGGTGTTCACAATCATACCGACATCATATCTGTCGATCAGCAATGATGTGATCAGCGTCGCATTCACTTTGCCGATACCGCTTTCCACAAGAACAACCGGGCGTGATTCGAGAGTCCCGACGTATACTTCGGCATGGGCGATGGTATCTGTTCTGGATATATCCATCCACCGTTTCAGTATTTCCACTTCCGCTTTCATTGCTCCGATGACACCGATGACATGTGTTGCACTTTTATCAGTCAATTGAAACGATTTTCACTTTCATGCTGGAACCGTTCGGCAGCGGTACATTGATTTCTTCTTTGAGCTTCGCACCAAGAAGCGCCTGTGCAATCGGTGACTCATTGGAAATCTTACCTTCGAATGGATCTGACTCTGCACTGCCGACAATCTGGTACTGCTCTTCATCGCCATCTGGCAATTCCGTAAATGTCACTGTTTTTCCAAGCTGCACCGAGTTGTTGTCATTTGTATCTTCGATGATTTTCGCATGGCGGATCATCTCTTCAATTCTGGTAATGTCCTGTTCGACGAAACCCTGCTCGTCTTTTGCAGCATCATATTCGGAGTTCTCCGAAAGGTCGCCGAAACTTCTTGCAACTTTGATTTTCTCTACAACTTCAGGTCTCTTTGTTGTAATCAGATATTCAAGATCTTCCTGTAACTGCTTATATCCACTTTCCGTCATAGGGTATTCTTTTTGTGTTGTCATAATTAAAACCTCCGTAAAACTTTCACTTATATTTTTTTGATAAGACTTCTTATTTTTGTGGTGATGATGTCTATTGCCACAATATTTTCTCCGCCTTCAGGAATGATGATGTCACTGAAGCGTTTTGTCGGTTCGATAAATTGCAGATGCATCGGTCTTACGACTGAAAGGTATTGATTGATGACAGACTCCATGGACCGTCCGCGTTCTTTGATGTCTCTTGACATGCGCCGCAGTATCCGGATATCCGAGTCGGTATCCACATAGATTTTTACATCCATCAGATTTCTCAGCTGTTCATTTTCCAATGCAAAGATGCCTTCCAGTATGATTACATCTTTAGGTTCCACCTTGATGGTCTGATCACTTCTTGTGTGATTCACGTAATCATATGTCGGCAGTTCCACACTTTCCCTGTTGATCAGCGATTTGACATGCTGGATAAGAAGATCATTATCAAACGCAAAAGGATGGTCGTAGTTCGTCTCGAGACGCTCTTCCATCGTCTTATGACTTTGGTCCTTATAATAAAAATC
>DEQG01000001.1:1948-15296 GCA_002360325.1 Salinicoccus sp. UBA3372
GAAGTTTTACCGGAACCGGTACCTCCTGCGATGCCAATAATTGTCGGCTTGTTCATTTTCTACACCTAACTTTTTGAAATAACTAATAGCCCGTCGCCTATCGGTAGAAAGGATGTGGCATAGCTGCTGTTACTCATATTTTGGTTAAAAGAAGCTACCTTCTTTTTTAATTTTCTTTTGTTTCTGTTTTCAATGTTGTCATCTACGATCAAGCCGCGTAAAAGTATATTGTCAACGACTATTAAACCGTTTTCTTTAACGAACGGACTGTATTTATCGAAGAAATGCTGATTGTTGCCTTTTGAAGCATCGATGAACAATAGATCCAGCGACTGTTCATCGATGGAAAGATCTAAAGTCTTCGCGTCGTCCAGATAAGCATCGACTCTGTCTTCCACTTTATATTTTTCAAAGTTTTGTCTGGCGATATCGAACATTTCGCTTTGTTTTTCAATGGTTATCAGATGGGAATCATCAAAGACGGAAAGAAGGTGAAGACCGCTGTAACCGATTGCAGTTCCAACTTCCAGATAAGTACGGGCACCTGTCATTTTTATGAGGTGCTTCAGCACTGTCAAAGCATCACCGTCGATGATGGGCACGTGATTATCCACCGCATAGCTGTATATTTCGGGATACAGCTCCTGCCCGCCATTCAAGTCTTTTACATACTGCTCAATATTCATTTCTATCACCACATACAAAAAATACAACTGATAACAAAAGTTATCAGTTGTGTAATCATTAATAAATATACTAACATATTATTCTTTGCTTGAAAAGAATAATTTATTGATTGTTGATATATTCTTCCCTGTTCTCAATATGCTCTTCAAAGGTTTCGGCAAAGTGGTTATTGCCTTCACTGTCAGCAAGGAAGTAGAAATAATCTGTGTTGCTCGGGTTCAGTGTACTCTGAAGAGATTCAATTCCCGGAGATCCGATCGGACCCGGAGGCAGACCTGCATTTATATACGTATTATATGGGTCTTCCACTTCCAGATCTTCAAACAGCGTACGTTCCTGGTGTTCGCCAAGTGCATACAGCACCGTCGGGTCCGTCTGCAGCGGCATCGCCGGCTGTTCGGCCATCCTGTTTATAAATACACTCGCAATCATGGAGCGGTCGGCAAGCGATGTCGCTTCCATCTCAATCAATGATGAGAAAGTCAGAAACTCATGAAATGATAACTCCTTGGATTCTCCCTCATAGGTGATCGTATACTCATCCACTGAATTATAAATAGGGAAACTGTTTACCTTTGTCGCATCCAGCATCTGTCTGATCAGACTTTCAATGGATGGTTCCTCTTCGGTAATATCATATGTCGCCGGGAATAAATATCCTTCAAGCGGATACTTTACATCTTCATCCAAAATTTCCTCGGACAGCATTTCCGGATAGTCCTCAATCAGGGACTCTATGAATTCCCTGTCCGTCATCAGCTCAAGAAATCTCTCTTCTGATACGGGCAGGTTCTGGCTGAATTGTTCTGCAATCTGCTCGACAGAATACCCTTCAGGTATTGCCACTTTGTGCAGCACTTCCTGATAGATCGATCCCGTTTCAAGAGTACGGGCAATCTGTTCAAAGTCCATTGCAGGCGACAGTTCATATTCACCAGCCTGATAGTTCGTAATGCTGTTCAATCTTAAGTATACTTCAAACATTCTGCCGTTATCTATAATGCCCTCTTCTTCCAGCTGTTCACCAATCATGCCTGCCGAAGTGCCTGAATCAATTACCACTTCTCCAGTCTCTTCGGAATTGGCATCCAGCGGATCACCTATCGATGTTATATAAAAATACGCAATTATGGAAATGACGATCACACCGATTGCTAAAACACCAATAATAATTAATGACAGATAAGAAGATACATTTTTTGAAAATCTAATGTCATCATATCTACTCATAAAAGACTCCTATCTTTAAAAATAGCTCCCAATGTGTATTGGAAGCTATTTTGAATCATCTGTATTTTTACTCTTCCGGTACATCCATTTGAGTATTTACAATTTCTTCAATCATGTCCCACTCTTCATCTGTTTCCACAGGAAGGAACTTCCCGCCGTCACCGTCTTCATCCGGTACATTTATCATCGGGATCAGCTCGATGTCTCCATCTTCATCATTAAAGTTGCCTTCTTCCGCAAGGATTATATAATCCTTGTTGAAACCTGGATGATGGAATTCAAGCATTTTACGGTATAATACTTCGTTCTCTTCTTCATCGAATAAAGTTAAAAGTTCTTCATCGTGATTAAAATTCATTTCATGAGACATAGTTTATAGCTCTCCTTTATTGGGCTGGTCTAAATAGCCCTGTAAAATAAAGACTGCTGCCATTTTATCTATCACAGCCTTGCGTTTTTTGCGCGATACATCTGCTTCGAGCAATGTCCGTTCTGCGCCGACAGTACTCAAACGTTCATCCCACATGATTATTTTAACATTTGGTATATGATTCGCAAGTATTTCACTGAAATTTAATGAACGTTCACCGCTCTCGCCAATCGAATTATTCATATTTTTGGGCAGGCCGACCACAATTGCGGACACATTGTTGTCATCCACTATTTTACTCAGCTCTTCAAGGCCGTACTTCTCATCATGATAATCGATTTTCAAGGTGGTCAGGCCTTGTGCAGTCCAGCCAAAAGCATCGCTGATCGCCACACCCATCGTTTTAGTCCCGACATCCAGTCCTAAAGTTTTACTCATTTATTTCACGGTCGATATAAGTTCTTACCAGCACTTCGATAATCTCGTCACGGTCCACATGGCGGATCTGATTTCTCGCTTCGTTCTGACGGGGGATGTACGCAGGGTCACCACTTTGAAGATAACCGACCAACTGGTTGATTGGATTATAGTCTCTTTCCTCAAGAGTCTTATAAACATTGGTCAGAATCTCCTTAACATGTTTGGCACGGGATTCATCTACATTAAATTTAACAGTCTCATCAAATTGTCCCACAAAAGCACTCCTACTCCCTATTGATTTGTCACTATTATACCATTTTTATCCCATATAAGTTATATAGTAATATACTCGTTAACGAATTGTAATGCAATTGTTAAATTATCAGGATTCATACCGCCGCCCTGAGCCATGTCGGGACGGCCTCCGCCTTTACCGTCCACACGCTCGGCCATACCTTTCATTATCTCGCCCGCTTTGAATCTGTCTGTCAGTTCTTTCGGTACGGTGACAACAAGTGAGACCTTGTCCCCGCTGACACTTCCAAGTGCAATGATGGCATCCTGATTTGCGGATTTGATGTCATCCATTATCGCTCTCAGCTCTTTTGCATTTTTTGCATCGACTTCTGTCGCTATCAAATCAATTCCGTCGACTGTCTGTTTGATGTTTTCAATATTGGCCAGTTTATCTTTGGAAGATGCAGATTTAAGTTCTTTAATCTCCTGCTTAAGTTCAGTTTTTTCATCATTCAGCTGGTTTATCTTCCGTATGACGTTATCCTCTTTGACCTTGAGCAGACTTGCAATCTCCTGCAGCTGGCTTTCTTTCTGCTTATAGTATTCAACAGCATACTTGCTTGTGACAGCTTCCAGCCTTCTGATACCGGCGCCGATGCCTGTTTCGGAAACGATTTTGAACAACCCTATGTCAGATGTATTCACAACATGGATACCGCCGCACAGCTCCACTGAATAATCATCCATATCGACAACGCGTACAATATCTCCATATTTTTCACCGAACAGTGCCATTGCGCCTTTTTCCTTGGCTTCAGCAATCGGCATTTCGGAAATTTCAACATTCAGGCCTTCGTAGATCTTCTCATTTACCGAGTCTTCGATCGTTTTTATCTCATCTGCTGTCAATGGGTTTAAATGTGAGAAATCAAAGCGCAGCTTTTCAGCTTCGACCAATGATCCGGCCTGATTGGCGTGCTCACCGATCGTGTCTTTCAGAGCCTGGTGCATCAGATGGGTCGCCGAATGGTTTTTGACGATGAAGCTGCGTTTTTCTGCGTCCACGCTCAGTTTGTAAGTCGCACCGGTCTCCACCGTACCGCTCACAACTTTTGCAAGGTGGACATTCTGTTTATTCGGCCCTTTGTATACCGCTTCAACTTCAAGCTCGGCAGTATCACTTTTTATTGTGCCGCAGTCTGCGACCTGTCCGCCGCTTACTGCATAGAACGGTGTCTGATCAAATATCAGTTCGATCACTTCTCCTCCGTCATAGGACTGAAGCGATTCATCATCTTTGACCATCAGAAGCAGTTCTGCATGTTCCTCCAGTGACTCGTACCCTGTAAAGAGGCTCGGCGTTGCGAAGTCGGACAGTACTTTAGACTGCACCTGCATCGACTCACTGGATTTACGTGCATTTCTCGCACGTTCCTTCTGCCTGGCCATCTCATCCATGAAGCCCTGCTCATCCACTTCCAGACCGTCATTTTCTGCATATTCCTTTGTCAGTTCATAAGGGAAGCCGTATGTGTCATACAGCTTGAATGCATCCTCGCCTGATATTACTCCTGTCGTGTCCTTGACTGAAGCTTTAAAGGATTCGTAAATACGGATGCCTTCATCCAATGTCGCAAGGAATCGCTCCTCCTCTTTTTTCACGACTTCCTTGATGAAGTCGCTTTTTTCCTGTACGTTCGGATAAAAGCCTTTCATGATATCTCCGACCGTATCCACGAGTGAATACATGAACGCTTCATTGATACCGAGCTCTTTAGCAAATCTGACCGCACGTCTCAGCAGTCGGCGCAGCACATACCCGCGGCCTTCGTTTGACGGCAGTGCACCGTCTGCAATCGCAAAGCTGACCGTTCTCACATGGTCACTGATCACTTTGAAAGCGACGTCCTGGCTGTCGCTTACCCCATATGACTTATTGGATACTTCTTCAATTCTTTTAAGAAGCGGTGTAAAGAGATCCGTATCGAAGTTTGTCGGTACGTTCTGCACGATGCTCGCCATTCTTTCAAGTCCCATGCCCGTATCAATGTTCTTCTTCGGCAGTGGTGTGTATGAACCGTCGCTGTTATGGTTGAATTCACTGAATACAAGGTTCCACACTTCCAGATACCTTTCATTTTCACCGCCCGGATACATTTCATCCGCCGGGTCATCCATGCCATAGCTTTCACCGCGGTCGTAGAAGATTTCACTGTTCGGACCGCACGGCCCTTCACCGATATCCCAGAAGTTGCCTTCTATTCTGATGATCCGATCTTCACTTAAACCAATGTCGTCGTGCCATATATTATATGCATCCGTGTCTTCAGGATGGACGGTTATATAAAGCAGTGACTCATCGAAATCCATCCAGTCTTCAGACGTTAAAAATTCCCATGCAAGCTCAATCGATTCCTTCTTAAAATAATCACCGATGGAAAAGTTTCCCAGCATTTCGAAAAATGTATGGTGTCTCGCTGTGAAGCCGACATTCTCTATATCATTCGTTCTGATTGATTTCTGCGCATTCACAATTCTCGGGTTGTCAGGAATGACACGGCCGTCGAAATACTTCTTCAGTGTCGCAACACCCGAGTTGATCCAAAGCAGAGAGTCGTCATCGATCGGAACAAGCGGTGCACTCGGCTCCACCATATGATTTTTCTCTTTAAAAAATTGTATAAATAAATCTCTTATCTCATTTCCTGTCAGCTGTTTCATAAGAACCACTCCTAAAATTAAAATAAAAAAACCGCCCCTAAAAAAATAGGGACGGAAGTTTCCGCGGTACCACCCAGGTTATGGCATAGCCATCACTCTAAATATTCGCTTGAAATAAAGTGCAGCACATGTATATACCAGTCATTGTTTCCACCTGCCACAATGTCTCTGTCCAGCACAGTATATACATTCAATCACTTTAAGTCTGATTGTTACTGATTATAAAATTTTATCACACGGCTGTCAAATGAAATCATACGGCGTTTTCTCAACATTGATCATCGCCGGTATTCTGAACAGGTTGTCTTCCGTCAAATACTCCGGCGTACTGTCTTCATCCGGCACCTCATCAAATGCGGCATCAGCCTGCTCCGGGCTGTCCTTTTTCTTTTGAGCCGCTATATTGAACTTGTCGTGCAGCGACTGGATCATCGTCGTATTTCTAGTGATGCCCTCGTTACTCAGTGCATCGTAAAATGCATTCTGATCTCCGCATAAGATCAGTGATTCTTTCGCTCTCGTTATGCCCGTATAAATAATATTCTTTATCAGCATATGGCGGTAGCTTTTCACAAGCGGCATTATGACGATCGGATACTCACTGCCCTGTGCCTTATGAATACTTGTACAGTATGCATGAGCCAGTTCACTGAGGTCCCTCCGTTCATATGAAATGTGCTTGCCGTCATAATCCACCACGATAATATCTTTATCGGTGCTGTCATCATCTTCTTTAAGAATGATTTCATCTATGATGCCCGAGTCTCCGTTGAATATATTATCTTCTCTGCGGTTGATCAGCTGCAGCACTTTATCCCCGGTGCGGAATACGATATCCCCGAACTGTATTTCCCGCTTGTCTCCATCCAGCGGATTCAAGATCTCCTGCAGCACCTGATTCAGCTTATTGATACCCGCATTACCCCGGTATATCGGCGCGAGCACCTGGATATCACGCATGTCATAACCTTTGGATACAGCTTTACTGACAATATTATCAACCAGCCCTGAAATTTGGCCGATATTTGCCTGAATAAACACCCGATCCTTAAATTTCTCCTGGATATCTATCGGTTTTTCTTCTTTTATTTCGTGGGCAAGTTTGATGATGGATGAACCTTCACCCTGCCGGTAGATTTTCGTCAGTTCCGTCACTTTCATGACATCCGACTCGATCAGATCGTTGAATATTTTACCCGGTCCGACAGAAGGCAGCTGGTCCCTGTCACCGACAAATACCAGTTTTGTATCGCTCGGCACATTTCTGAGCAGCTGATAGAAGAGCCACGTATCCACCATGGACATCTCATCGATGATGATCAGTTTCGCATTCAGTTCTGCATCGATGAAGTCATCCTTTTCCGTATCCTGGCCCCAGCCGATCAGTCTGTGTATCGTTGAAGCTTCAACGCCTGTCGAATCGTTCAGCCTTTTTGCAGCACGGCCTGTGGGGGCGACAAGCTTTATCGGATACTCGCCTTCTTCATAACCCTCTATATCTTCAAGTTCATTCAGTTCATGATAACAGCCGATGATGCCCTTCACTATCGTTGTCTTTCCTGTACCCGGCCCCCCGGTGATGATAGATATCTTCTCATTCATTGAAAGGTCTATCGCCTTCATCTGTTCAGAGTTATATTTGATGTTTTCATTTTTTTCAATGTCTTTTATCTGTTCGTTGACTTCCTCATCAGTGAATTTATCGTCGTCTGAATGTTTCAGGATGCGGTAAATTTCATCCGCTGATTTATGTTCGGCATAAAATATCGTCGGAAGATATATTTTTTCATCGAACATGACAAGCTTCTCATCTTCATGAAGTTCTCTGATCACCTCATCAATCTCTTTATCGTTGAATTGGTCCTGGTTGTTGAACATCAGCAGTTTCTTCACTTCGACACCCAGCATATCTTTTCCTATGAATGTGTGTCCCGTTGAAAGTGTCATATCTTCCACGATATACAGCAGTCCCGCCTTAAGTCTGCCGATATCCGATGCCTCGATGCCCTGTGCAAGTGCTATTTTATCGGCAGTATTGAAGCCGATGCCGTCTATATCCGCAACCATTCTGTATGGGGAACTTTCCAATATTTTTAAAGTATGATCCCCGTAATACTTCAATATTTTTGCGCTCATTCTGGCACCGAAGCCAAGCTCGTTCAGGCGGATGATGATTTCCTCCGTCTTTTTATTCTCCAGGATGGTCTGGTGGATCATATCGATTTTCGCCTTGGACAGACCGCTCACTTTTTTAAGTGCATTTTTATCATCGGAGATGATTTCCAGTGCGTTATACCCCAGCTTATCCACTATCTTCTCTGCAGTTTTCAAACCGATGCCTTTGAAGGTGTCACTTGAAAGATATTGGATGACCCCCTGGTTGGTCTTCGGCAGTTCCTGCTTGAACTGCGTTGCATTGAACTGTTCACCGAATCTCGGATGTGATTTGATGTCTCCTGTGAACCTGTAGGCATCACCTTCTGTAATGTCATGGAAATATCCAGTGACGATGGTATCAAAAGTGAAGTGGGTATTGGTTTCATCGATGATTACTTTCAATACAAAAAAGCGTGTTTTTTCGCTTTGAAAAATTACACGCTCGACTTCACCGATAATATATTTCTCATCATAAATTGACGACTGTTCCATTTTCTTCACCGCCGGGAAAATATACTACTCTGAAATCTTTTTTAATGCATGATGTGCAAGATGATGATCTTTTTGTACATCGATCGCCTGCTTGAAATGTTCAGCAGCCTGTACTTTATCATCATCACGTACAAGTTTTAACAATCCTAAATTATATTGTGCATCAGCATGCGGGGTCTTGTCCACCACTTTGGCGAGCAGTTTCTCGGCCGGGTCGAACAGGCTGAGCTGGCAGCAGAGGAGGCCGTACTGAAAACAGATATCAAGATCATCCGGCTTCTCGTGATGTGCCACTTCGAAAAACTGCAGTGCGGCTTTCGGCTGCTGGGTGTTGATGTGACTCATCGCCAGCATGAAATTAAGATCTGCATCTTTTTCATTTCTTGTATAGGCAATCAGATAAAGTCTGATCGCCTCTTCATACCGTTCATGGTTGTAATAAATATTGGCAAGGCTGTAAAACGCGCTCGTGCTCTGTGAGTTCAGATCGATCGCCTTTTGCAGAAACTGTTCCGCTTCTTCGTCCCGTCCGAGGCTGTGCAGCAGGTTGCCGCCGTTGATATAATGCACTTCAACTTCCGGTTCTTCCTCTATACTGTCGAAAATCTGTTTAAGCGCTTCTTCCAGTCTGCCGTTTTTCAATGCGTCTTCGTATGGCAGGCTCATCCCAGATACTCCAATACTTTTTCTTCATTGTAGACGGTGTCGATCGTCGCGCCGCCGAGACAGATGTCTCCGTCATACAGCACGACAGCCTGTCCCGGTGTCACCGCACGTGCCGGTTCATCGAATATGACTTCCAGCTTGTCTTCACCGATCTTATTGACAGTCACAGGCACATCACCCTGGCGGTATCTGAATTTTGCGGTACAGCTGAATGAATCACCTGTTTCATTGATGAAGTTGATGCCGGATGCAATCAGTTTCGTTGAGTACAGTGAATCATTCTCATACTGTGATACAACGTACAGTTCATTCGTTTCCAGATTTTTCCCTGCAACGAAATACGGTCCGCCTTCTCCGCCGATGCCGAGACCCTGGCGCTGGCCGATCGTGTAGTACATCAGACCGTCATGCTGTCCCATGTCTTCATTCGTATCCAGGTTGATCATGCGGCCCGGGTTTGCCGGAAGATAGCCGCTCAGGAACTCTTTGAAGTCACGCTCGCCGATGAAGCATATGCCTGTGGAATCTTTCTTATCCTTCGTTGCCAGATCATACTTGTGTGCAAGTTCTCTCACTTCGGACTTTTCCATGTGGCCGAGCGGGAACATCACTCTTGAAAGCTGATCTTTCGACAGCTGATTTAAAAAGTAAGTCTGATCTTTATTATTATCGACACCTCTCAACATCGTCACAGAGTCACCATCGTGGTTGATTCTTGCATAGTGGCCCGTTGCCACATAGTCTGCACCGAGTTTCATCGCATGGTCTAAAAATGCCTTGAATTTTATCTCTTTATTACACATGACATCCGGGTTCGGTGTGCGCCCTTTTTCATATTCTTCCAAAAAGTATCTGAATACACGGTCGTAATATTCCTTCTCAAAGTTGACCGAGTAGTACGGGATGCCGATCTGCTCTGCGACCAGTCTCACATCTTCATAGTCCTCAGTTGCTGTACATACTCCAAATTCGTCTGTATCATCCCAGTTTTTCATAAAAATGCCTATCGTATTGTAACCCTGTTCCTTTAATAGTTGTGCCGTGACGGAGGAGTCTACACCCCCGCTCATACCAACGACAACAGTTGTTTTTGACGGATCCATATCATACATTCCTTTCTGATTTATATCATTTCTGTTTTATTTAGTCTGTTATAAATTATCTCCAACTGCTCAGCTGTTTCCGTTATGTCTTCTTCTGCCATCAAGTGTGAAAAACTGAAGCGGATGGACTTGAGCGCGCGTTCTTCATCCTCATACATCGACTGTATCACATGGGACGGCTGCACCGTGCCGGCGTTGCATGCGGAACCTGCAGATACAAAGACACCCGCCATATCGAGTGCCGTCAGCAGAAATTCTGCCTCAGTCCAGTCGAAGTATACATTTACAATGTGGCTCGTCTGGTTATTGACGTCACCGTTCACTTCAAACGGAATCTTTCTTTCAATCAGCTCGTTTATAAAACGTTCTTTCATCTGCATCTCTTTGATGGTCCTTTCGGAACGGTGCGCTTCCGCTTTCTCCATGGCCAGGCTGAATGCCTGTATCCACATGATGTTTTCCGTACCGGCCCGTCTCGACAGTTCGTGGGAGCCCCCGGTCATCAGTGCGGACAACTTTATGCCTTCCTTCAAATAAAGAAGCCCGATGCCCTTCGGTCCATATATCTTATGGCCGCTCAGTGTCAGGAGGTCTGCGCCGAGATTCCCGGCATCGACATCCATATGCCCGAAACCCTGCACTGCATCCACATGAAACAGTGCGTCGTGTCCCTTTAACACTTCGGCAATCTCAAATACAGGCTGCATGCTGCCTGTTTCATTATTGACCATCATGATGGAGACCAACACTGTATTATCTTTCAGGCTGCTTTTCAACTCTTCAACATCAATCTGTCCGTTTTCCTTCGCGGACAGGAATGTCACGTCGTATTCTTCACTTAAATCCTGATAAGTTGTCCTTACGGAAGCATGTTCAATGTCAGTTGTAATAAAATGCGGATTGGCATGTTCCTTGGCGATTCCTTTGATCGCAAGATTGTTTGCCTCTGTCGCACCGCTGGTCAAAATGATTTCATTCGGCTTCGCATTGATGCATCCGGCAATCTTTCTGCGGTACTTCTGCAGATCCGCCTTGGCATCTTTGCCTATACGGTGGATGCTTGAAGGATTGCCGAAATTTTCTGCATTGTTGACGACTTCCTCGAGTATCTTCTTATCAAACGGCGTAGTGGCTGCGTAATCGACATAAACTGACATTTTATTCACCCTTATCAACAATTAAATTATTAACTAATATATTCTAACATGTTTCAATGTAAAATTATAATATTTGAAATCAATTATTAGCTAAAAGTGATATATATTTGTACACTTTTAAATAGATAATAAAAACAGGAGATGAAAGAATGTCTAAACAGTTAAACATTTCAGCGCTCAATCTGGTCCCTGTCCGGGCGGGGACCAATGCAACACAGGCAATTGAAGACATGGTCGATCTGGCAGAACACATAGACGGTTCGAACTATCAGAGATACTGGATTTCTGAACACCATAATATGACTTCAATCGCTTCATCTGCTACAAGAATATTAATCAAACATATTTTGCAACATACAAAAAATATCAGAGTCGGAAGCGGCGGTGTCATGCTGCCAAACCACGCACCGCTCGTTGTGGCGGAAGAGTTCGGCACGATGCATGCCATATACGGAGACAGACTCGACCTCGGACTCGGTCGTGCACCGGGGACGGATATGGCAACGGCGAACGCCATCCGGAGAAGCAACCACGACGGCGTATTCTCCTTTAAAAGTGAAATTGAAGAGTTGAAACGATATTTATCTGCAGTACCGACACAAGTTGTCGCCTATCCTGGACAGGGGACGGAAGTTCCATTATATGTACTCGGATCTTCAACGGACTCTGCACACATCGCTGCAGACCTTGGCCTGCCATACGCATTTGCGGCACACTTCGCTCCTGCTCAGATGGAAAATGCATTTAGAATATATGAAAACAATTTCAAACCATCCGAGCAGCTTGATAAGCCGTACAAAATGGCGAGCCTGAACGTCATCATGGCGGATACCAATGAAGAAGCGGACTTTATTAAAACGACGCACTACCAGAACATCCTGAATCTGATCAGAAACACACGCGGCCAGCTGCCAAAGCCGGTTGAAGACATGGAACAAAGATGGTCACCGAGAGAAGAACAGGCCGTCAAATCACAGTTCCCTATCGCATTTTCCGGCAGCAAGGAAAAGGCCATGGAAGAACTGAGATTATTCCAGAGCCAGTTCAATGTCGATGAAATCATGGCTGTGTCATACATCTACGACATGGACGACTTGAAGAAGTCATATGACCTATTTGAAGAACTGGTCGAAGAGTATAATGCGGTATAGTCTGTGGATTCCTGCATCGTCCGAAAATGATTAAGTCATTTGGATATTTGGATGTGCTCGGATTCAGACCGCAAAACAACTATAAAAAAGAAGCTGCCGGCAACTGTTGAAAGTTGCCGGCAGCTTCTTTTTTCTACTCATCCATATCAGCTACAACTGTTAGCTGGTAATCGATCAAGATCACGGATCTAACTGCTGCGCCGTCTTCCGGACCGACATAATGGCTGACTGCCGAATCGTCTACGCCATATGATTCAAGCGGCTTGGAAATTTCAAAAACTTCATGTAAATCTTTCTCATCAACTTCGTCCGGCTGTTTGCCTCTGACTTCAGGTATGCCGATTACATTCGTTCCGCCTTTAACATTCTTCCTCTCAATCAAATGAGCGAATGTAAACGGTTCACCGTCCTGATGCAGACAGTCAGGCGAGGATACAGCTTTATCCTCATCGTTATCCACCATTAATTTCACAAAATGCACACCAACGTGTATCGGCATAATTTTATCTTCTTCCTGCCAGAATGTTTCATGGTAATTGGTCATGATGATTTTATTCAGCAGTTTATTGTCACGGATATGTGAATCTATTGAATGAAATTCACGATACGAACCCGGATGCTCAGGATTGAATTTGCCCTGGAAGTAAGCAGCATAATCCTTACCGTCCCTCTGCACATCCGGCAGCCATTCAATATTGCCGGACGTCGGCAGTACAAGCGCGCGTGAATACCTTCTGTAGCGGTTCAGTTCCGGCGCATAGTCATCGATCGGCAGATTTTCAAAGTAGCTGAGCAGCGCCTCATAATCTTTTTCAATTCCATCATAATGGAGGGAATCCATATAATCATATATTGCATAACCTTTGTCTTTTAACTGACTCATATCTGATCGTTCCTTTACAATTTGTTGTCCATAATTCATTTTATCACAAAATGAAAGTAAACCGAATATGTGAG
>DEQG01000001.1:15342-16712 GCA_002360325.1 Salinicoccus sp. UBA3372
TATTTATGGTGGTCATATTGAGTGCACAGGCTACGGATAAATCCATCAGGAAAATCAGAGATCCTCTATTTGAACGTTATCCCGACCCGCAGGCTGTCGCCGATTCCTCACCTGAAGAGATCCAGAGTTATATAAAGACAGTCGGATTGCACCGGAATAAGGCCAAGTATATTTATAACAGCAGCCTGCAGTTACTTGAGAGATTTGACGGCAAAGTGCCGACTACGGGAAAAGAATTGCAGACGCTAAGCGGCATAGGACCTAAATCTGCCAACATCCTGTTAAGTGCAGCCTTCGGCCAGGATGCCTTTGCCGTGGATACTCACGTGGCAAGAGTGTGCAGACATCATTGCATCGTCTCTGAAAACGCCACACCAAAACAGGTTGAACAACGGATCACTGAAATAGTACCATCAAAATACTGGGGCAGAGTGCATCAGTCCATGATTTCCTTCGGACGGGAAATTTGTACGCCGAGAAATCCAAAATGCAAAGATCATCCGCAGCTTTATGAAAATTTAAATGAAAGACGTGATAAAAGATTATGAAGGATGGTAAAGGGCAAATTGATGAAACTGTACAACTGCTGAAAAAGGAACTTGGTCCTAACCTGCTTTCCGTGATCTTATACGGATCTGCTGCAGAGAATGGTTTAAAACGTTATTCTGATGTGGACCTGCTAATAATTATCAAATCCGGATTATCATTTCAGAATAAAATGAATCTGGTTTCCGGCTTGATGAATATCTCTGTTCCAATAGGCAGTGAACATAAAGGGAGATATATCGAACTGACGGCTGTCACTGGCAGTAATCTTCTGTATCTGGAATATCCACCGGTGGAAGAATTTCAGTACGGTGAATGGATGCGTGAAGAATTTTTATTGGGAAATCTGCCGGAACGTGGTCGGAATCCTGACCTGGCCATTTTATTTAAGCAGGCACTACAGAATCATCAGGTGATATGCGGAGAAAGCATGAAACATTTCATTACAGAAATCCCTGCTGAATATATCCAAAATGCAATTAAAGATTTACTTCCTGAAATTTGGATGGAAGATGCAGGGGATGAACGGAACACGATTTTAACTTTGGCAGAATGTGGCTGACTTCAGAAACCGGCGAAATAAAATCCAAAGAAGCTGCGGCACACTGGGCAATGGCCAGACTGGATAAACATACCCGACTTGTTCAAATGGCGAGAGATGAGTATATCGGAGTTATTGAAGTCGATTGGTCCAAAGAAGATATAAACAGTTTGATAGTGATGCTGAAAAACAAAATATTACAGAATCCAGACACAGTCGTATAAATCCTGATAAAATACAAAGATGTGCGAATATTACATTGAGATTCGCATAAGTCTGTCTG
>DEQG01000080.1 GCA_002360325.1 Salinicoccus sp. UBA3372
GGTAAGTTCTGAAAAAATGACAAGCTGTAATACATCACAGCTACAAATCCGGCAGCAAATGCTGGAATAAGATTGGACTTTATTATCCCATCTTTTAATAACGTTTTAACTGCTTTGAATGTTATATCATTTGGATTCTGCTTTACAATTTCACTGTAAGCATCACCTTGCATCTCTACGCCTCCTTTCATAACAGAAACATTTAACTCTAATAATAAATCAGTCGGGACACAAATACTATACAATTCCACAATAAAATTGTTACATTTTATATGTTTCATCAATTGTTCATTAAATCTTCATGAACAGTATGTGTTACAAATGATAAACTGACTTATACTTGTCTGGAGTGTTTCACATATTGATTTTACCATATATTTAAGAATTGTTAAGAGTAATTCTAAATAATTAATATTGCAATGACAACTTCTTTCATATATATTATGGATTCATGAGGTTAATTTCTTAAGTCTTAATAGAGGTGTGACAATTGTACAAAAACTTAAAAATTGTGGCACTCATAACCACTATAGCCATGGTCTTCGTCCAGGTGGGCGGAGCGCTGGTAACCAAGACCGGTTCCGCAGATGGGTGCGGCGATTCCTGGCCGCTGTGTCACGGAAAAGTGATTCCGAGTGACTGGCCGATAGAAACGATTATCGAAATCACACATAGAGGCGTGTCCGGTATAGCAATCATACTCCTTGCCATATTATGTATCATGGCATTGAGACGAATACCCGAAAAGCGCGAAACCAAGTTCCTTGTTGCAGTATCATTTGGCTTCATCATCATCCAGTCATTGATCGGTGCAGCAGCTGTAGTTGGAATATGGGAAGGCGATTTTGTATTGGCAGCACATTTCGGCATATCGCTTATATGCTTTGCTGCAGTATTCCTATTGACATTACTGGTATTTGAAGTCGACTTGAAGTTTGACGCAACAAAATTGAAAGTCGGATCATTTTTAAGATACAATACGATATTTGTAACGATTTACATATATTTAGTTGTATATTCCGGAGCATTGGTCAGACATACTGACTCATCACTCGCATGTCTCAGCTGGCCCCACTGTAAACCGGGCCACATCATGCCGACAAACTTCTACGAAGCAGTCCAGATGGGCCACAGAGCACTCGCAGGACTTGCAATCATTTGGATATTTCTTATTATGATCCATGCAATCAGACATTACAGCCAGTACCGCGTAATCCATTACGGATGGATAATCGCATTCATCCTCATCATATTACAGATGATTACAGGATTGCTCAGCGTGTTCACGATGGTCAACATCTTCATCGCACTGCTGCACGCACTCTTCATCACGTTACTGTTCGGATTGCTGTGTTACTTCATCATGTTATTGTCAAGAACAAAATGATAATGATATAGAGAATTTTGAATCCAGTCAGGCGGCTGTAAGCCAGCCGGGCTGGATTTTTTGATTTGGTTGGGAGTATGGCGGTGCTCTGCCGTTTAGATGAGGCTGAATTTCCGGCTGAAGGAACATTTTTGTCGGCAGGTGGTTAGATAGATGAGATTTGATTGCTGTCTGCACATTTCGAGGAAGTAAACATTCAGATAGAGATAATTTCCTCGCCATCTTCACATTATGCAGTCATTTCTGTTCAGTTAAGAAACATTTGGCTGCTGTCTATACGCAAGCACTTGGTAATACTTATAAAAATAAAGTCCCCTGCTCACAAAAAAACAGCTGAGCCTCCGACAGGTTCAGCTGTTTCACCATAATATCCTCTTACACTCACTTCTGCTTTTCTTTAACCCAGTTGATGATGCCGCCGGCGAGCAGGATTTCTTTATGGCGGCCGTTCAGATCGTGTTTGACCTCAACTGTCTGCCCTGTACCTTTTATTACCACCTGGAATGTTTCGTCACTCCGTATATTCTCGTGTGTGTTTCTGAATTCGAGCACAGCGCCGTCCTCAATAAATTCGTATTCGTCATCATTGACGAATGTGAGCGGCAGTATGCCGAAGTTGATCAGGTTTTGACGGTGAATACGTGCATAGTCTTTGACGAGCACGGCTCTGAGCCCTAAATATCTTGGGGCGAGTGCGGCGTGCTCCCTGCTGGATCCCTGTGCGTAGTTGTATCCGCCGACGACCACATGGCCGCCTTTTTCCTTCAGTTCTTTCGCGTCGTCGGTATATGTTTCGTCGACTCTTTCAAATGTGAATTCACTGATTTCATGGATGTTACTGCGGAATGGCAGCACTCTCGAACCGCCGGCGAGTATTTCATCCGTTGAAAGGTTGTCTCCGACTTTCAGCAGTACCGGCAGGTCGAAACTGTCCTGAATGGCATCAAAGTCCGGTATCGCTGTAATGTTCGGACCTTTATCGAGTTCGATACCGCTGTTATCCTCAGGTGGTTCTTCCATTAAGAAATGGTCGATCTTCGGTTCCGGATCCGGAATTTCAGGGTAATCCATATCCAATGTTCTCGGATCTGTAATCTTACCGCTTAATGCCGATGCCGCTGCAGTTTCCGGACTGCATAGGAACACGGAATCTTCCACTGTCCCGGAACGTCCGGGGAAGTTTCTCGGCGTCGTCCTCAAACTGTTGTGGCCTGTGGCCGGCGCCTGGCCCATCCCGATACAGCCGTTACACCCTGCCTGGTGCAGGCGCGCGCCGGCCGACAGGAAATTGGCGATATGTCCGTTTTCCACGAGCTGCTGCAGCATCTGTCTTGAAGTCGGGTTGATATCAAATGACGTTCCCGGTGCAATGACACTGCCTTTGACGATTTCAGCCGCAATCGCAAAGTCATGGTATCCCGGGTTGGCCGATGAGCCGATGTAAGACTGGTAGATCGCCTCGCCCGCCACTTCACTTACAGGCACGACATTATCCGGGCTCGTCGGCTTGGCTATCAGCGGTTCCAGCTCTGACAGATTGATCTGTTCGTATTCGTCGTACTCTGCACCCTCATCCGCTTTCAGTTCATACCATTCATCTTCGCGGTCCTGGGATTTCAGGAACTTCTTCACCGCTTCGTCCGAAGGAAAGACCGAGGCCGTTGCACCGAGCTCTGCACCCATATTCGCGATGACGTGGCGGTCCATCGCCGACAGGTCATCCAGTCCTTCGCCGTAATATTCAATGATTCTTCCAACCCCGCCTTTTACACTGTGGCGGCGCAGCATTTCCAAAATCACGTCTTTGGCACTGACCCACTCAGGCAGTTTGCCGGTAAGTTCAACACCCATCACTTTCGGCATGTCAATATAATACGGCTCCCCCGTCATGGCAAGCGTCACATCAATGCCGCCGGCGCCCATCGCAAGCATGCCCATCGCGCCGTTCGCACACGTATGACTGTCCGAACCGAGCAGAGTCTTTCCGGGCTTCGCAAACTCCTGCATGTGAACCGGGTGGCTCACCCCGTTCCCCGGCTGGCTGTAATGGATGCCGAATTTATTCGAAGCACTGCGCAAAAAGTTATGGTCATCCGGATTACGGTAATCATCCTGGATTAAATTGTGGTCCACATACTGCGCGGAAACTTCCGTACTCACCTTGTCAATCTGCATCGCTTCAAGCTCCAGCATCACCAAAGTCCCCGTCGCGTCCTGCGTCAATGTCTGATCGATATTCAGGCCGATCGTTTCACCGGTCTTCATTTCACCGGAAACCAGATGGTCCTGAATCAGTTTCTGAGCAACATTAAGCTGCATCTTTAACCCTCCTCTGGTTATTTCTTCCTTATTAGTAATATTCACTTAACAGAGGATGTTAAACTTACAAACTGCAATCATTTCTTTATTCAATAAAAAACACCAGCCACATTTGTGACTGGTGCCTCCAATTATATTAGTCCTTCTTTTCAACAAGGACCATCAGGTCATTTGATTCAACACTGTCGCCTTCTTCAACGTATACTTCCGTAACCGTTCCGGCAAATGGGGCCTTGACGGAGTTTTCCATCTTCATCGCTTCAGTGATGATAATGATGTCTCCTTTGTCGAAGGAATCTCCCGCCTTGAATTTCATCGAGCTGACCGTACCCGGCATCTGTGCACCGATATGGCCGATCTCTTTTGGATCTGCTTTTTGAAGTCTTGCCACTTTCGATTCCACGCTGTCATCTTTGATCTTGACTTTACGCGGGAAACCGTTCAGTTCGAAGTACATCCAACGGTAGCCGTCCTCGTGGACGTGTCCGATCGACAGCAGGTTGACGATCAGCGTCTTACCTTTATCGATGACGATTTCAAGTTCTTCATTTTTACGCATACCGAACAGGAATGTCGGTGTATCCAGTCTGTCCACGTTACCGAAGTTTTCATTCGTCGTGACAAAGTTTTTATAAACTTTCGGATACAGCGCGTAGCTCAGTATATCCTGATTCGTAACTTCAGATTCCTGGAACTCTGAGATTTCTTCACGGAGTGCATCAAAATCGATCGGCTCCATCAGTTCACCCGCACGTTCCTGCAGCGGCTTGGTACCTTTCAGTACGATTTTCTGAAGATCTTCATTGAAACCTGTAACAGGAATACCGATTTCACCTTTGAAGAAGCTCACGACGGAATCCGGGAAGTCCAGATGTGCGCCGCGTTTGAACAATGATTCCTCATCCAGTTCGTTCTGTACCATGAAGAGTGCCATGTCGCCGACAACTTTCGATGACGGTGTCACCTTGACGATGTCGCCGAACAGCATGTTCACTTTCTGATACATCTTCTTCACTTCCCCGTATCTCTCGCCAAGACCCATTGATCTTGCCTGGGACAGAAGGTTTGAGTACTGTCCGCCCGGCATTTCGTGCTGGTAGATTTCAGTGTGCGGGCTCTTGATGTCACTTTCGAAGTCCACATAGTATTTACGCACATCTTCCCAGTACTGGCTGAGTCTTTCCAGACCTTCAACATCCGCACGGATATTTCTGTCTGTACCATCCAGTGCATATGACAGACTGTTCGCACTCGGCTGTGAAGTGAGCCCGCTCAGCGCACCAAGGGCAGTGTCGACAACATCGACGCCCGCTTCAATCGCTTTTGCATAAGTGAATACGCCGTTACCGCTCGTATCATGTGTATGCAGGTGGATAGGAATGTCCACAGTCTGTTTCAATTCACCGATCAGCTCGTAGGCTGCTTTCGGCTTCAGCAGGCCGGCCATGTCTTTTATCGCCAGAATATGAACGCCCTGTGCTTCAAGTTCTTTCGCCATATTTTTATAGTAGTCCAGAGTATAGACGTTTGAACGTTCCGGATTCAGGATGTCACCTGTGTAACAGATCGCACCTTCTGCGACTTTGTCTGTTTTAAGCACCGCCTGGATTGCAGGCTTCATCGCTTCAAGCCAATTCAGCGAGTCGAAGATTCTGAAGACATCAATACCGCTTTCCGCACTCTCGGCAACAAACTTCTCGACAAGGTTATCAGGATAATTTTTATAGCCGACAGCGTTGGATGCACGCAGGAGCATCTGGAACAGTACGTTCGGAATATCTTTTCTGAGCGTCGCCAGACGACTCCATGGGTCTTCTTTCAGGAAGTTGTATGCCACGTCGAACGTCGCGCCGCCCCACATCTCAAGACTGAACGCATCTTTTAAATCATGTGCAGTATATGGTGCGATCTTTTTCATATCATACGTACGGATACGTGTCGTGAGTAACGACTGGTGTGCATCACGCATCGTCGTATCTGTAATCAGCGTCTCATCCTGCTCTTTCAGCCATTTGGCGAGACCATCAGGTCCGCGCTCATCAAGGATCTGTTTCGTCCCATCAATGATTTCCGGTGTGTAATCCGGAATTCTCGGCGGATCAAAGTGGGGTTTCTCTCTCTTTTCCACACCCGGGAATCCGTTCACCGTAATTGTTGAAATGTATTCAAGCGTCTTGGTACCTCTGTCCTTCGGTTTTTCAAATTCGAATAATGAAGGCGTCGTATCGATGAACTTCGTCGAGTAGTCCCCTTTAAGGAAGTCTTCGTTCTCGACAACATTCAGAAGGAACTGAAGGTTCGTCTTGATGCCTCGGATACGCATCTCTTTCAGACTGCGCCCCATCTTTTCATTCGCATCTTTATAAGTCAGTCCGTGTGTGGACAGTTTTACAAGCAGCGAATCATAGTAAGGAGAAATTTCCGCACCCTGGAATCCGTCACCGGCATCCAGTCTGACACCGAAACCGCCGCTTGAACGATAAGCCATGATTTCACCCGTATCCGGCATGAAGTCATTCAGCGGATCTTCAGTAGTGATACGGCATTGTACCGCAAAGCCCATCAGCGGAATATCTTTCTGCTGCGGCATGCCGATATCTTCACCGAACAAGTCCTTGCCGTCTGCCACCTGTATCTGTGTCTTGACGATATCCACACCCGTCACCATTTCAGTGATCGTGTGCTCAACCTGCACACGCGGGTTGACCTCTATGAAATAAAATTCCCCGTCCGCAACAAGAAATTCAACCGTACCTGCGTTGACGTAGCCGATCTGCTCAGCCATATCTCTTGCCGCTTCACAGATGTCTTCACGCAGTTCATCCGTCAGCCCGACAGAAGGTGCAACTTCAACAAGTTTCTGATGACGTCTCTGCACCGAACAGTCCCTTTCATATAAGTGTACGATGTTGCCGTGTGTATCACCGATGACCTGCACTTCAATGTGCTTCGCCTGATCGATGAATTTTTCAAGATATATTTCCGCGTTGCCGAATGATTTCAATGCCTCACTCTTTGCACGGTCATAGCTGTCTCTCAAGTTATCGTCTTCATTGACGACGCGCATCCCTTTGCCGCCGCCGCCTGAAATGGCCTTGATGATGATCGGATAACCATGATTTTCAATGAATTCTTCAACTTCACCGAAATCTTTGACCGCATCCTTACTGCCCGGAATGATCGGCAGTCCTGTTGCGATTGCCGTTTCACGTGCACGGACCTTATCACCGAACATTTCAAGATGACGCACTTCAGGCCCGATGAAAATGATGCCCTCCTCGGCACAGCGGCTTGCGAATTCTTTATTTTCACTTAAAAAACCGTAGCCAGGATGAATTGCATCCACGCCGGCGTTCTTTGCCACTTTGATGATTGC
>DEQG01000116.1:0-3760 GCA_002360325.1 Salinicoccus sp. UBA3372
GATAATGCATTGGACTGAAGCCATTATGATACAATAACAATGTATATTCAGTCGGTATGTGTTAATGACAATTGAAGGGATGAAAAATGGTGAGAGTTGTAGTAACAGGCATGGGGGCAGTGACCCCGATCGGTAACAGCCTGGAAGAAATGTGGCGGAGTATCCGTGAAGAAAGACACGGCATCGCTGCTGCGACCAGGATAAATCCGGATGATTACAGAACCCCGCTTGCCGCAGAAGTGAAAGGTTTCGACCCTGCAGAAACAATGGACCGCCGGGAAGTAAAAAGAATGGATCTGTTTGCGCAGTACGCGGTTGCGGCGGCAGACGAAGCGTTCAAGATGAGCAGTTTTGAAATAAACGAAGATAATGAATTTGACGTCGGCGTCATTGTCGGTTCCGGTTCAGGCGGATACGTCTCCATGGAAGAGAACGTCATCAGATTGAATGAAAGAGGTCCAAACAAAGTTGAACCGCTCTTTCATATCAAAACGCCGGTCAACATGGCAGCAGCAGGCATCGCCATGCACCTTGGAACAAAAGGCGGCTCGATGTCCGTGTCCTCTGCATGCGCAAGCGGCAGCCACTCCATCGGCGAAGCATTCATGAAGATAAAGTCAGGCCAGCTGACAGCCTGTCTCGCCGGCGGCGCAGAAGGCTCTTTGAGCGATTCGACTTACAGCGGGTTTTCAGTATTGAAAGCAATGTCCCCGCAGACGGACGCGGAGCTCGCTTCCCGTCCGTTCGACAAAGACCGGGACGGCTTCATACCTGCTGAAGGTTCAGGCATACTGATGCTTGAATCACTCGAATCCGCACAGGCACGCGGTGCTGAAATATATGCAGAAATCACCGGCTACGGCGCGACGACCGACGCCCACCACGTCACCGCCCCGCTGCCTGATGGCAGAGCCGCAGCAATGGCAATGAAAAAAGCGATGAAGATGGGCGGCATCACAGCTGAAGATGTTTCATACATCAATGCGCACGGCACGAGTACACCAGCCAACGATTCCAGTGAAACGGAAGCGATCAGACTTGCACTCGGAGAATCAGCCTACAAAACACCCGTGTCCAGCACAAAAAGCTATACCGGCCACATGTTCGGCGCAGCAGGCAGTACAGAGGCAATCGTATCTATTGAAGCGATGAGGCACGGTTTTATCCCGCCGACCTTGAACCTTAGAAATAAAGATCCCGAATGTGACCTTGATTACGTACCATTAAAGGGCAGAGAAGAGCAGTTGGAATATGTCCTTTCCAACTCCATGGGATTCGGCGGCCACAACAGTTCACTGCTGTTCAAACGGTGGAATGAGTAAATTCATCTAATACATCAGGAGGAATATTTATGAAAGCAGCAATACTATTTGACAGTTCAGCCTATTTGGAAGCACCTTTGAAAGATAGAGAAGACCTGTTCCAGGTCGACTTCACCCTGGCACTCCCGAACGGCGAAATCATCACAGAATCGACAGATGAATCACACCTTGAAAACTTCTTTGAAAAATGGATGCAGGAAGGCACTCCACAGCCCAAAACGGCACAGCCGGGCATCAATGACTATCATACAGCCTTTCAAAAAATCATCGATGAAGGCTATGACACCGTCTTCGGCATTTATTTGAGTTCAAGTGTGAGCGGCACACTGCAGACCGCCCATGCCATCGGACAGGAATATGAAGACAGACTGAACATCATCAATTTCGATGCCGTCGGGCTTTCTGTGAACATGGAACAGCTCATCGTCCAGATGACACGCATGATTGATGCCGGAAAATCTTTCGAAGAGATAAAAGACGAAATGACATGGCTGATGGACCAGAGCAGATTTTTCATCGCCATCGAGAAACACGACAACCTGATCAAAGGCGGCAGAGGCAAAGCGCTGAACGAACTTGAAGACGAATCTTTCAAGACGCTCCCTGTGCTCGAATACGTGACTGGCGACATGCCGGTGCTGACAGAGACCTTCCGTACAAATAAAAACCGCAACAGAAGTCTCTCGGAACTGACAGCCGACTATCAGAAAAAGTATCCGGACCATAGCATACAGGTCGGTATCGGACACACGCTGTCTGAAGGTAAAGCACTGCGGTTGAAATCGGCCATCCAGGAACTGATGCCGGAGCAGCAGGTGGACATCCGCATGATCGGTACGGCCTTCTGTTCCCACCTCGGCAAAAATGCTCTGTCACTCGGTCTGATGCCTGTGACCAAAGAGGTGGACTAGATGATCAGACTGGCAGTCGATACCGAAGGCGGTGACTTCGGCCCTGAAACGACAGTGTACGGTGCCTGTCTCGCCATGCGTGACAATCCGGAGCTGAGCTGTTTATTTTACGGGTTTCCTGACGACATTGAACAGGCCATCCCCGACTTTGCAGATAAAGACCGTATTGAAATCATTTCTGCAGAGGAAGTGATTTCAGATGAAGACAACCCGCTGAAAGCAGTCCGCAAAAAGCAGAACTCATCACTCGTCAAAGGATTGAAGGCCATTGCGGACAAACAGGCGGACGCCTTCGTTTCCGCCGGCAGCAGCGGCGCCATTTATGCAGGCAGCCTATTGCACATCGGCGCACTGCCGGAGATCAAACGTCCGGCAGCCGTCTCCATTTTACCGACAGTTTCAGAGTCTGCACCCTATTACCTGCTGATTGATTCAGGCGCGAACATCGCTTCAAAGCCGGAGCATATGGCAGAATACGGACGGCTGGGCAGCGACATCGCCGAACAGTTGCTCGATGTCAAAAACCCGAGAATCGGACTGCTCAATATCGGTTCCGAAGCGTCCAAAGGCAATGACTTCACAAAGGCAGTCTATCGGCTCCTCGATGCCGAGAAAGATTTGAATTTCACAGGCAATGTTGAACCGACCGTCCTTTTGAACGGCGCAAATGATATCGTCCTGTCAGACGGCTTCACGGGAAACATCATGTTGAAATCTGTGGAAGGCACGGCAGAAATTTTGATGAATGACCTGCTCCGTATCCTTAAAAAAGATAAAACACTGGATGAAAATGCCCTGGAAACGATTGAAAATGCGATACGAAACAGCATCAGCCGATATACAAATGAAGACATCGGCGGCGGCTTCATACTCGGCATCAAAGCTCCCGTCATCATCACCCACGGCGCAGCCGATAAAATGATGTTCAAAAACAGTGTTGAAATCGCAGCGAGACTGGCCGGAAACGACGCTTTCAACGTTCGTTAACAGATGAAATTAACGGCAGCTTTCGAATTAATTCAGTTTCAGATTGTTTGATTATAGGAGAAATGTAAAATGATTTTAGCTTTAATACTTTTAGTACTGGCAATCGCTTACGCATATAAACGGAGAGAAGAACCGATGGCAATGGCCACAGCCGGCAGCAGCCTGCTGGCGGTCGGAATCATCGCTCTGCTGCTGTTTGCAGTCATTGCCACAGACATCCTGCACTTCAGTGAAAACGTGGAAGACATCATCGCACTCCTTGCCATGGCCGACTCACTGATTCTAATCCCTTCCGGCTTGATCTTGCTTGTGACCGGACTCGTCTTAAACCGTAAGCAATCAAAGTGATTTTTATAAACCATGGTATTTCACATCCCAGACTATACAGTAAAAAATAGATAAATAAACGTCCTATTTATCAAATATCAAACCACCCGCAGAAATCAAAATCTGGAGGTGGTTTTTGAATATTTAATATTATGCTGAGTTTACTTGATCTTTACGACAATCTTACCTCTCGCATGCCCGGATTCGCTCAAT
>DEQG01000116.1:3816-8767 GCA_002360325.1 Salinicoccus sp. UBA3372
TTCACTTTCCCTTCCGACACCAATTCGATTATCTTTTCCAGCTGCTCAATTTTAGTTCTGGAGTTCAAGGACATCGCAGTCACGCCCTTCTCTTCTGCCGCTTCTTTATCCGGCTTTCCTGCAATGGACACCAGCCTGGTGCCGGGTTTCAGTACATCATAGCTTTTTTCCTGTATCTCTCCGCCGAGTGTATCCAGCACAACATCAAACGCCGATTTACGTTCCGAAAAGTCTTCCTCTTTATAATTTATGACCGTATCTGCGCCCAGGTCTTTTACGAAATCTGCGTTTTTACCGCTTGTAGTCGTTGCAACCTCAGCACCGAAATACTTGGCGAGTTGAATTGCAAAGCTGCCTACACCGTCTGAACCCGCATGGATGAGCACTTTCTTTCCTTCCTTGATATCCGCCTTATCCTTAAGCATCTGCCACGCTGTCATACTGGTCTGCGGTACCGCAGCCGCATCTTCAAAGGAAACATTTTCAGGTTTATGGACAAGAAGTTTATTTTCCATAACGATATATTCCGCAAACCCGCCCGGCTTTTTAAGTTCCGCTTTGCCGACCACTGCATCTCCGGCTTTGAAATCTGTTACAAGGTCGCCCACTTCTTTTACCGTGCCTGAAATATCCCAGCCGAAAATGATCGGAAATGACATCGGAATCACATTCTTGAAATCCCCGGCACGCACATTCACATCCATCCGGTTCACAGCGGGTGCATGCACTTCGACAAGGACTTCATTACCTTCCGCTACAGGTCTCTCAAGAGCCGTCATCTTAAATTCTTCTACGCCGCCATACGCTTCTGTAATGATTGCTTTCACTTAAATCTCCCCCTCCATATCATAGCTCTAATTTTTATACTTATTTTCAGTATACATATTCATAAAACTCTTCACAAAAAAGATGATGATGCTTCCGTTCAGTCCACACTCTGCTATATAAGCAACCATAAGAAATATCCCTCTGAAGAAAAGCACTCCAGAGGGATATTTTAGTATTTATACATTTACTTCACATTGATGATAATGTCATCATTATCCACTTCACCTGTGTTTGCCGCTGCAATTTCTATATTCGCAGGGCCCGTTATTATAATAGGCGTAATGTCGCTTTTCGCATTCTCCCTGATATAATCCAAATCAAATTCCATCAGTACATCCCCTTTGTTAAACGTATCTCCTGTACTTACATGAAGCTTGAATCCTTCCCCTTTTAAGTTGACCGTATCGAGACCGATATGAACAAGCAGCTCAAGTCCGCCTGCATTCGTCAGACCGAGTGCATGTTTCGTCGGGAAGTCTGTCACGACTTCACCGTCAAACGGTGCACGTACAATACCTTCTGACGGCTTGATTGCAAGTCCGTCTCCCATCATTTTCCCGCTGAATACCTGGTCCGGTACTTCTTCAAGTGCTACTGCTTCCCCTTTGATCGGACTGAAGATATCTTTTGTATCGGCGTTCAGCGGGCTGTCGCTCACCGCTTCTTCAGCATCTGCATCATCCGACACAGTCGTTTCATCTGCAGAAGTTATCTCCCCATCGATAATTCTCTGCATATCATTCTTGATCTGATCGGATTTTGTTCCAAATATTGCCTGCATATTATTGCCGACTTTCATCACTCCGGAAGCACCGAGGTTTTTAAGCAATCCCTCATCCACCTCTGTTGTATCCTTCACTTCCACACGAAGACGCGTAATACATGCGTCCAGATGTTTGATGTTCGACTCACCGCCCATTGCTGTTAAAACGTTGAACGGCAGGTCTTTCACTTCACCGGATTCAGAACCGGCAGTCACATCTTCACGGCCCGGTGTTTTTAAATCCAACTTCTGGATCAAGAATCTGAAGATGACATAGTAAATCACCGCGTAAACTGCGCCGATGATGAACACCCACCACCACTCAGTGCGGTTCTGGAGCATGCCGAATAGGAAAAAGTCTATGAAACCACCGCTGAATGTATAACCGAGGTTCACATCAAGCAGATAAAGTATTAAGAAACTGAAGCCGTCGAGCACTGCGTGAATGACATAAAGCAGCGGCGCAACGAACAGGAAGGAGAACTCCAAAGGCTCTGTAATACCCGTTAAAAAGCTCGTCAGTGCACCGGACAGCATAATACCTGCCACATACTTCTTATGCTCAGGACGTGCAGCATGGTATATCGCAAGTGCCGCCGCAGGCAGACCGAACATCATTACAGGAAATTCACCCTGCATAAAGTTACCAGCCGTAAGTTCAGCGCCGTCACGCAGCTGTGCGAAGAAGATGTTCAGATCCCCTCTGACAATGTTTCCGGCCGCATTCGTGTATGTACCAAACTCAAACCAGAATGGCGCATGGAAAATATGATGCAGCCCGAATGGAATCAGCAGTCGCTTCACCATACCGAACATGAACACACCGAGTGCCGTCGCTTCTTCCATCAGGAAATATGAAACGGAGTTCAACCCTTCCTGAATCGGCGGCCAGATCAGAAACAATGCGAGACCGACAAGAAACGACAGCGCAGCTGTCACAATCGGAACGAAACGTTTACCTGCAAAGAATCCTAAAAACTGAGGCAGTTCAATATTGTAGTATTTGTTGTATGCCCAGGCGGATAACACACCGATGATAATACCGCCGAACACCCCTGTCTGGATGGTATCCACACCGAGAACTGAAGCATACGCAGGATCCTCAGCAGCCATTTCGGGCGTCACGCCCGCCACCTGTCCCAAAGTCACGTTCATGATCATATAGCCGACAAATGCAGCGATCGCAGCTACACCGTCACCTTTTGCCAGACCAACTGCAACACCGAGGGCGAATAAAAGAGCCAAGTTATCGAAAACGATGCCGCCCGCCGCCTGCAGCATATTGGACAGAGCGACAATCCATCCCGCTTCTAAAAACGGCACGAAATCAATCATTGCCTCCGTCTGCAGCGCAGCACCGATACCAAGCATCAGACCCGCAGCCGGCAATATTGCGACCGGCAGCATCAACGCTTTACCGATACGCTGCAGCTGTCCAAAAATCTTTTTAAACATGGTAATTCCTCCTTCTTGATCGATTCAAAATCATACAAAACAAAAAAAGGACATGAGTATACAGAAATAGTTAAATAAACTATTCCCTGTAAACTCATGCCCTCTGATGGTTACACATTTACTTAGAATAATGTTCGAATTGATTTATGTGCATCGTCAAGTAAACAACTTCAGAGTCGTATACTTTCCGCTGCAGTTTGTTTTGCATCATCTTTACAATCTTTATGGCAACATTATAGCACAATGGGTATTGCGCTTTCAACAGCTCGCCAAAGTCGTCCTGATCCGGCACACTTCCGCCTTTTATCACCCTTTGGACACAGAAACTGATGTGCCTGACAAACCGGTCATACCATAATGAAGTCTGGTCGACGGATATGCCGAGCCCATTTTCGATCATCATGATTGCCTGATGTACAACTTCTGAAAAGATGTTCATTTCCAGAACCGATTTATTATATATTGAAGAATGTACGTGCAGTGCGATGAACCCAATTTCCGCTTCAGGCAGATGAATATGATATTTCTCATTCAACATCTTCACTACTTCTTCAGCAATCTGATATTCTTTCGGATAAAGCGCCCGCGTTTCATTGATGAAAGGATTCGTAATTTCAATCCCTTCCTCCTGGCGCTTAATGCTGAATAGCAGATGATCCGTCAGAGACAGCACAATCCGGTCGTTCACCTGATGTGCCGTCAGCTCATCAATCAGTTCAATCGCCTCGAATATCAGTTTGAACAGCTGCTCATCACCCATCGTGAGAAGCGTCTGATACCTGCCGCTGTCCTGTTTGCCGGTCAGCTTATACACTTTATCTGCTTTCCCTGTATCCAATATGTCATTTCCTTTTGCACCGAAGCCGATTCCCCTGCCAATTAATACGACTTCCTCTAAATCATCATGTGCAATCACTACGTTGTTGTTCAGTGCTTTTTCAACTTTATACATACTGCGCCCCTTAAACCTTCCATTACGTTATTTAATAAACTTCTTCAGCCAGTCAATAAACGCCCGTATCTCATCATTATATATTATTGCCAAGACCGTCTTCCCATCTGTGATAAAGAGGGAATCAAGTCGACATCATAGCCTTCAAATTCATACTGCTGACCGTTTGCTTCCGCAACAATCGTCAGCTCATACAACGGTTTTCTGAACAGTCTCTTACGTTCATTAACCTCGGGCTTCACTTTGAAATAAACTTCTTTCAGCTTCAGAGGTTCTGTTTCTTTCGCCTGACAAGCCGCCTGGCCCAGTTCCATAGTCACTTTCATAAACACTTTACCCCGCCATGTTTTAATATTTCAATATTACCTGTCAAATTACTATAACACAGCAGAAATGAAAGGGAGATGTATTAGAGGGGCTGAACCTCATGCGTCACTTTCAGGAGGTTTTGGTTTTTATTATATAACTTATGTGTATTTCCCTGACACATTCAATATTGAGCGGCGGTCTGCAATATCAGCTCAGGGTCTTATATCCAATCCTGAGTATATCCCCCTGCATCCAGCATTCCACCTCATAAGGGAAGCTGTCATCCGCTGTCAACTCTCTCGCTGCCTCTTTGTATCTTGCCCTTAATTCCCTGCTCACGTCGTGCTTATCCTCAAGAGGCATCTGATATGCTGACTTAAATCGATTATTTGCCTGATCATCCAGAATTTCCTGTTTTAATTTTTCAAGCATTACTCTCACCTCATTCCTTATTATATTATCCAGACAAAAAAGCACCAATCTCATTACCTATCAAATTACTATAACATAGCAGAAGTATAAGAAAAATTGATTATATTAACTGATGATATAGAAACTAAGTTCAAGAAGAATAAAAAACAAATAGCGGTGCATCTCTGCGGAATGCACTTGAGGCTGACTGTTGCGACGGTCGCCTCTTTTTT
>DEQG01000050.1 GCA_002360325.1 Salinicoccus sp. UBA3372
ATGTGGCACTTAAAATGGGTTATATTGAGATGAGCGATATCAATCTGTCCATTGTTACTGAATTTCACACAGCAGAATGTGAAGCGCATAAACGCAATGAAGATTACCTTGACTATATAAAAGATGGTGAATAGATGAAAAGAGGAGAAGTTTATCTTGCGGATCTATCACCGGTGGAAGGTTCAGAGCAAGGTGGAAAGCGGCCTGTAGTCATCATACAAAACAATGTGGGTAACTATCACAGTCCGACTGTGATAGTTGCTGCTGTTACAGGCAGGATAAACAAAGCTAAGATACCTACCCATGTGGAGATTTCAAAAGATACATATAACTTGGATAAGGATTCTGTCATTTTATTGGAACAGATCAGAACGGTCGATAAGAAACGTCTGATGGAAAAGCTTACATATCTTAAGGATGATAAAATGGCGGAAGTGGATACTGCTTTAAAGGTGAGTCTCGCGTTAGATCCTAAAAAGAAAAAGAAGAAAAAGAAATAGGCCAGAGTGATTCGGAAACTCTGTATTTCAACAGGAGGTGCAAAGTTTGACTTATGTAGATGAATTAGCCAATGAATACAAAGATATAATGTCCAAATATCTGTTTGATCTAAAACAGGATGAAGCTCTGGAGATGTGCCACACTTTCAGCGATAAAGTCATTCAGATTGATACATCCCCTGAAGAAATAGTAACTTTACATATGGATCTGCTCGATGATCTGCAAGTGACTGATGGTGATAAAATCCGTCAGTCACTGCACATTGTGCAGGAAGTTCTGATCGCATTCGGTTTTACTTACCGTGACTATAAAGCGATGCTGGCTAAAATTGAAGTGCATGATAAAGAATTGGATGTTGCATCGAGTCTTCAGGAAACTATGCTGAAGACTTCCATACCTGTACTGGACGGTTTGGAAATCGGTGCAATCTCGGTGCCCGCAAGTAAAGTGAGCGGGGACTATTTTAACATCATCAACCATGGAAATAACTTACTCAGTTTCGGCGTAGCCGATGTCATCGGCAAGGGAATTCCTGCAGCCATTGCGATGTCGATGATTAAATTCTCGATGGATTTCCAGGATGCGACCAAAAATCCCAGCGAAGGATTGAAGCGGCTCAACAGAGTGGTGGAGCGAAATGTAAATCAGAACATGTTCATCACGATGTTTTATGGGCTGTACAATATTGAGACGGATACGCTGCACTTTTCTTCGGCAGGACACGAACCCGGCCTGATCTACAGGAATGACACCAATGAGTTTGAAGAAATAGACGCCAAGGGTATCGTTCTCGGTGTGACGGATTCAGCTGAATATGAACAGCGCCAGGTGAAGCTTCATAAAGGTGATATGCTTATTGTCTGCACGGATGGCGTGACGGAACTCAGAAAGCATGATGACACTTTTATAGACCTCGACGATGTCGAGGATATGATTGTTGATACGAAAGAACACCATCCCCAGGATATAGTTCAATATGTATATGAATCACTCACTCGTATGCAGCACACACAAAAAAAAGATGATCTGACTCTTTTTATTTTGAAAAATACCGGTGAATAGTACTTAAAATAAATGTCATTTTCATGTTTATCTTATTTTGTTGAGGGTAATTGTAAATGAGTTGTGTTTAGAAACTAATAGGAGTGTATATACATAATGAATATTAACATTAGCGCAGAAGAAAAAAGTGAAGAGTACGTTATTACAATGAACGGGGAACTGGATGTCTATACCGCTCCGGAACTGCAGAAGGTTCTGGACCCGATCAGACAGGACGGAACCCATCATGTGAGAATAGATGTAACTGATGTGTCATATATGGATTCTACGGGCCTCGGAATTTTTGTGGGGACGCTGAAAGATCTGAATCAGCATGATAAAGAACTTCGTGTGACAGGTGCATCAAACCGCATTTTAAGACTTTTTGAAATTACAGGGTTAAGAGATCTGATGCATATTAATGAATCATCGGAGGTGGAATAAGATGAGTCATCAATATGATTATATAGAAATGAAATTCCCTTCAAGTGCCGAATACGTCGGATTGATCAGACTCACTCTGTCCGGAGTATTTTCACGTGTAGGTGCAACGTATGATCAAATTGAAGATGCAAAGATTGCGGTGTCCGAGGCAGTGACCAATGCTGTAAAACATGCTTATACAGATAATGAATCGGGCAATATTCTTGTCGGATTTGCTGTTTTCAGTAATAAGATTGAAATCATAGTATCTGATAATGGACAAAGCTTTGATTACGAACAGATTAAATCTGAACTGGGACCATACAATGAAGATGATAATGTCAATTACTTGAGAGAAGGTGGACTCGGATTATTCTTAATTGAAACATTAATGGATGAAATAGTTGTAAGAAAAGATCCAGGTGTTACAATAAGCATGACTAAGTACATTGATGAAAGCCAGGTGCATTCAGATGGGGAAACAATCAGCAACAGATAACGGATATTCGGCGGAAGACATCAATGCTCTAATTAAAAGCTATCAGCAGGATAAAGATGATGCTGCCCAGACCCGGCTGGTCGAACATTATCAAAAGCTGGTTGAATCACTTGCATACCGTTATTCCAAAGGCCAAAGCCATCATGAAGATCTGGTTCAGGTCGGTATGGTCGGGCTGCTGGGTGCGGTAAAGAGATTCGACCCGTCTTTTGAGCGCCGGTTTGAAGCTTTTTTAGTGCCGACAGTAGTTGGAGAGATAAAGAGATATCTTCGCGATAAGACATGGAGCGTACATGTACCCAGACGTATAAAGGAAATAGGGCCTAAGATCAAGAATGCCAATGACACTCTTGTGGCCGAACTTGAACGTTCACCGACAATCCAGGAGATTGCTGAATACCTTGAAGTCACCGACGAAGATGTACTTGAAGCGATGGAGATGGGTCAGAGCTACAATGCATTATCAGTCGACCATTCAGTTGAAGCGGATAAAGACAGTTCCAAAGTAACGCTGCTCGATGTGATGGGAGAACAGGATGATAATTATGAATTGGCAGAGAAACGTCTGATGCTGGAGAAAATCCTGCCTATACTGACAGACAGGGAAAGAGAAATTATCCAGTTTACATTTATGGACGGTTTGAGTCAGAAAGAAACCGGGGAACGTGTAGGTCTAAGTCAGATGCATGTTTCCAGATTACAGAGAACCGCGATTGATAAACTGCGCCAGGCAGTCGTTGAGAATGAATAATCCCTGACCGATAAGGTTAGGGTTTTTATTTTAAAAAAGAAAACTGAATGTTTAGGAGAAAAACTATGTCACAGAGTTTGATTAAAGCGTTGGAAAAAACAACATCATTTAAAGAAAAATATATAAAAAATGTATTGGAATTATTAGAGGACAAAAACACTGTGCCGTTCATCGCACGTTACCGTAAAGAGATGACCGGCGGAATGAATGAAGAGGAAATCAAGCAGATTGCCGATGAGTTCAACTATATGGAATCCCTGATGAAGCGGAAGGAAGAAGTGATCCGCCTGATTGATGAGCAGGGGATGCTGACTTCAGAACTCAGAAATGATATTAATAAGCAGACTGTTTTAAACAGGGTGGAGGATTTATACCGACCATTCAAGCAGAAGAAAAAGACAAAGGCGACAGAGGCCAAGAGGAAAGGTCTTGAACCACTGGCGAAAATTATTTTTGAGCAGAATGAAAAAGATATAGAAAAGCTTGCCGGAGAATATCTTAATGAAGAGGTGGAGACGCCTAAAGATGCGCTGAGTGGTGCTCTCGATATCATTGCGGAAAATATATCTGATGAACCGAAATACAGAAGCTATATATTGAAAGTGATTAAGGATACTTCTTCAATCACTTCAACAAAGAAGAAAAAGGCGGAAGATGATACTAAGATTTTTGAAATCTACTATGATTATGAAGAACCGGCCAAGAAAATCGTGCCGCACAGAGTGCTGGCAATCAACCGTGGAGAGAAACTTAAAGTACTGACAGTCAAACTGCAGCATGACCTCGAGAGATTGAAAAATTATATTTCGAAACAGGTTATCAAAGAAGATTCGCAAACTGCCGGATATATTGAGACTGCAATTGATGACAGCCTGAAAAGACTGATCATCCCTTCAATTGACCGTGAAGTCAGGAATGATCTGACTGAATACAGTGAAGAGCATGCGGTTGATATATTTGAAGAGAATTTAAAGCGTCTCTTACTGCAGCCCCCTCTTAAAGGAAGGACGATTCTTGGCGTGGACCCTGCATTCCGTTCGGGCTGCAAACTTGCGGTCATCAATGACAATGGAGGCTTCATGGATAAAACCATCATATATCCACATACTTCAAAATCAAGAGTGGAACAGGCTAAAAATGAAGTTGTGAGAATGATAGAAAAACATGACGCTTCTTTAATTGCGATAGGAAACGGTACAGCATCAAGAGAAACGGAATTGTTTATCGATGAACTGTTAACTGAAAAGAATCTGGATATTCCATTCATCATTGTGAATGAAGCGGGAGCGAGTGTGTATTCTGCTTCCAAGATTGCCCGGGATGAGTTCCCTGACTTCAATGTTGAAGAGAGAAGTGCGGTATCTATCGCAAGACGTGTGCAGGATCCATTGAGTGAACTGGTTAAAATCGACCCGAAGTCCATTGGTGTCGGCCAGTATCAGCATGATGTAAACCAGAAATATTTGACGGACTCTCTTAATTTCGTTGTGGAAACCAGCGTAAACCAGGTTGGTGTCAATGTGAATACAGCATCTGTCACACTGCTTGAACATGTTGCAGGCCTGTCACCGTCAATCAGTAAAAATATTGTAAATTACCGAATGGAAAATGGAGAATTCAAAACAAGAAAAGAAATAGAAAAAGTACCGAGACTCGGTAAGAAAACATACGAACAGTGTATCGGCTTCCTGAGAATACCTGAAGGCAATGAACTTTTGGATCAGACGCCGATTCATCCGGAACGGTATAAGACGACAAATGAGTTTTTGAAGCAGCTGGATATAAGCAAAGACCAGATTGGTTCAGATGATATAAAAGAAAAGCTGGACGATATCAACATCGAAGAATATGCGGAGAAATTATCAGTAGGTGTACCGACATTGACTGATATTGTTGAAAGCTTAAAATCTCCGACAAGAGATATCAGAGATGATTATGAAACGCCGATGCTGAAATCCAATGTCCTGAAAATGGAAGATTTGAAAGAGGGCATGAAGCTGTCCGGAACTGTCAGAAATGTAACCGACTTCGGCGCGTTTGTGGATGTCGGAGTGAAACAGGATGGACTAGTTCATATTTCACAGTTGACCAAACGCTTCGTCAAGCATCCATTGGAAGTAGTGGGGACGGGCGATATCGTTGATGTTAAAGTACTGGATGTGGATGCACAAAAAGGAAGAATATCATTAACGATGAAAGATGTTTAAATTAAAAATGAAAAGGACAAAAAAAGACAGGTCATTTAACCTGTCTTTTTTGATATTACTTATCTAAAAGGTGTACACTCTTATCTTCTAATTCAACATCATCGATATTGATGCCAAGTGCTTCAGCTACACCGCGGCCGTATGCCGGGTCTGCCTGATAACAGTTGAAGATGTGACGGTGTTGAACGCGCTCGGATGCCGCACCGATTTCAGCTGCAGTATTCTGGAATAGATGCTGCTTATCTTCATCGGATTGCAGTCTGAATAATTTACCAGGCTGCTCGTAATAGTTGTCGTCATCTTCACGGAAGTTGTGCTCGTAAACCGGACCATCAACTTCAAGTGGCGGCTGTTTAACGCCCGGATTATCTTGATACTGATCATAACTATTTGGATAATAGTTAGTATGTGAACCAAGGTTGCCGTCAACTCTCATTGCGCCGTCCCGGCTGAATGGGCAGACGTTTTTTGCACCTTTAGGTGAGTTAACAGGGATCTGCTGGTGGTTGACACCTAAGCGGTATCTTTGTGTATCTCCATAAGAGAATAAACGGCCCTGTAACATCTTGTCTGGTGAGAATCCAAGACCAGGAATGATGTTAGTCGGTGCGAATGCAGCCTGTTCAACTTCTGCAAAGTAGTTTTCAGGATTGCGGTTAAGTTCAAACTCACCCACAGGGATAAGCGGAAACTCATCTTTGTACCAGACTTTAGTTAAGTCGAATGGGTTATGGTAGTGATTTTTAGCCTGTTCTTCAGTCATAACCTGGATGTACATTTTCCATTTAGGGAAGTTGCCTTCTTCAATTGCATTGAAGAGGTCACGCTGTGAAGATTCACGGTCTTTTGCGATTACTTCCTCAGCTTCTTCACCAGTATAGTTTTCGATACCCTGCTGTGTTCTGAAGTGGAATTTCACCCATACGCGTTCATTATCATCGTTGATCATACTGTATGTGTGCGAACCGAAGCCGTGCATATTTCGGAAACCTTTTGGAATACCACGGTCAGTCATAATGATCGTTACCTGGTGGAGTGCTTCAGGAAGCAGTGTCCAGAAATCCCAGTTGCTTTCTGCATTGTGCATGTTTGTCCTAGGGTCACGTTTAACAACGTGATTCAGACTTGCAAAAAGTTTAGGGTCGCGGAAGAAGAATACAGGAGTGTTGTTACCAACTAAATCCCAGTTACCTTCTTCAGTGTAGAATTTAAGAGCGAAACCACGGATATCACGTTCAGCGTCCGCAGCACCACGTTCACCTGCTACAGTAGAGAAGCGGGCGAACATTTCAGTTTGCTTTCCAACCTCACTGAAAATTTTTGCATTTGTGTATTGAGTAATGTCATGAGTTACAGTGAAAGTACCATAAGCACCTGAACCTTTAGCGTGCATACGACGCTCAGGAATTACTTCGCGGTCGAAGTGTGCCATCTGTTCAATGAAATAAGGATCCTGCATAACCATAGGGCCTCTTGCACCTGCAGTTGCAGAGTTTTCGCGGTCACCGACTGGTGCTCCGAAAAGAGTAGTCAGGTGATCTGCCGGCTGCTGTTTGCCCTGTTCGCGTGCCTGGTCCCCACCGCCGGCACGTACATCGCCAGAAAAGTTGCTTTGATTTTCGTTTACCATT
>DEQG01000084.1:0-443 GCA_002360325.1 Salinicoccus sp. UBA3372
GAAGGCGCTTTAACTGATACAGGCGCTTTAAGAGCAGAAACCGGCAAGTATACAGGACGCAGTCCGAAAGATCGCTTCATAGTGGAAGATAACGTATCGAGCCACAAAATTCATTGGAGTGAAGTAAACCAGCCGATTTCAGAAGAGATCTTTGATAATCTTTTTGAAAAAGTGATTGATCATTTAAATTCTAAAGAAGAAACTTTTGTATTCAAAGGCTATGCCGGTGCAGACAATTCCACCCGCCTGGACTTACAGGTCATCAATGAATTCAGCTGGCACAATCTGTTCGTTCAAAACCTGTTCATCCGTCCGGAAACTAAAGAAGAGGCACTCGATATCGATCCGCAGTTCACCATCGTAACCGCACCGACATTTAAAGCAGATCCTTCAGTTGATGGCACGAACTCTGAAGCTTTTGTCATCGTCTCACTAAAAAAAGG
>DEQG01000084.1:546-3102 GCA_002360325.1 Salinicoccus sp. UBA3372
GGTGTAATGAGCATGCACTGTTCAGCGAACGTCGGCGAAAACAAAGACGTTGCCCTGTTCTTCGGTCTGTCCGGTACTGGTAAAACGACATTATCAGCAGACCCTCACCGTGACCTGATCGGTGACGATGAGCATGGATGGAATGACGATGGCGTATTTAACATCGAAGGCGGATGCTATGCAAAAACAATCGATCTATCAGCAGAAAAGGAACCTGAGATTTTCAGTGCCATTAAATTTGGAACTGTACTGGAGAACGTCGTTCTGGATGAAGAGGGCACCCCTGATTATGAAGATAAGACATTGACTGAAAATACACGTGCAGCCTACCCGCTTCATCATATAGACAACGCGCGTATTCCTTCAGTGGCAGGACACCCTAAGACAATCGTCTTCCTGACGGCAGATGCGTTCGGCGTCCTTCCTCCGATCAGTAAATTGGACAAAGATCAGTCGATGTATCACTTCCTGAGCGGATTCACATCGAAGCTGGCCGGTACGGAAAGAGGCGTAACAGAGCCGCAGCCTGTATTCTCTTCATGTTTCGGTTCACCATTCCTTCCATTGGATGCAACGGTATACGCTAAAATGCTTGGCCGTCTGATCGATAAGCACGATGTCAACGTCTACCTTGTCAACACAGGATGGACCGGCGGCGGTTACGGTATCGGCAAACGTATGGACCTGACACACACGCGCACAATGATCCGCCGTGCAATCAGCGGCGAATTGGAGCTTGGCGAATTTGAAAAAGATGAGACATTCGGCCTGAATGTCCCGGTATCTGTGACAGGCGTACCTGATGAACTGCTTATGCCTAAAAACACATGGCTGGATAAAGACGGCTATGATGAGAAAGCGAATAATCTGAAAGAACTATTCAAGGAAAACTTTAATAAGTTCGGAGAACAATCTGCAGAAATCGCCCAAAAAGGCGGGTTTTAATAGTTAAACAATTATAGCTGAAATGATCAACATGATCGTCAGACAGGATTTAGAGGCGGACAGCCCGCATGCATACAATGTTCTTGATAACTTCTTCCGGGGAAACAGAACAGATGGAAGAAGTCATGCTTGAAACAGAACAAGGCACTTCATCTCAGGAAGCAGCAGAAACTTGGGTTGAAGACAACCAGGATATAGTATCAGAATGGACTGAATAATCCATTCATCACCGGTAATAAAAGTCTGAGAAGACTTTTATTACCGTTTTTTTTAATATTTATATAATTGTTTGAAATTTTAAATAATTATGTATTTAGAATATTTTTATGATAATATTATATTGAAAGCGATTTCAAATAAGGGGAGAAGAAATATGAAAGGTAGATTCAGTATCAAAAGGATTCTTTTAATCTTTACATTGAGCTTGTTTCTGGCCGCATGCGGAGACGAATCAACGGAAACTGAAGACAATGTCGATGCGGAAGATGAATCTGCAGAAGCAGATGATGAATCGGAGGGCAATGAACTTTTCGACTATGAAGACTTTCCACAGACTGTGACGAATACGGGAGACCCGACAGGTGAAGGCACTCTTAATGTCGGCTATTCATCCAGCACGCCATTTGAGGGCACGTTGAATTATAACTTCTACACTGGTACACCGGACATGACGATGCTTGACTTTTTTGATGAATCGGTGTTCACTTCAGACGAAAACATGCAGTTTACAAACGAAGGGGCCATTCATTTTGATATGAATGAAGAAGATAACACAGTCACTTTCACTGTTGCAGAAGATGTTTATTGGCATGACGGGGAGCCGCTCACAATTCAGGATTATGTGGCTTCATACGAAGTGATCGGCCATCCTGATTATGACGGTGTCAGAGGAACGACAGACGGCTTCACTCTGATTGAAGGATATGACGAGTATAAATCCGGTGATACTGATGAAATTTCAGGCATTGAAGTGATTGATGATGACACCGCGGTGTTTACATATAAGGAACTTGCTCCATCACTCACTTCAGGTGGATTCTGGTTCTATGCATTTCCGGAACATCATTATGAAGGTGTCGATATCGAAGATATGGCATCAGCACCTGAAACAAGGGAAAATCCCATAGGCATCGGACCGTATAAAGTGGATTCGATTGTTACGGGAGAAACGATATCGTTGACTAAATTTGAAGATTACTGGAGAGGTGAACCACAGCTCGACGGCATAGAAGTCAGCGTCATCCCGCCCTCCTCCATTGCCAACGCGATGGAAAGCGGAGAAATTGATGTAGCAGCATCTTTCCCATCCACTCAATTCCCTGATGTGCATGACATGGATGGTGTCGAGTGGTTGATGCAGCTGCAGAACTCATATGGATACATCGGATTTAAACTCGGGGAATGGGATGAGGAAAATGGACAAGTGGACTATAAGCCCGAAGAAATGAAAATGGGAGACGTCAATCTCAGACGTGCCATGTGGCATGCAATCGAACTCGATGCCATGGGGGGAAATTTCTTCAATGGGTTGGCCTGGAAAGCATCTTCCGTAATGTCTCCGGTTCATGCAGGATTTCATAATGATGATCTCGATGTTCCTGAATACGATCC
>DEQG01000084.1:3210-4378 GCA_002360325.1 Salinicoccus sp. UBA3372
CTTGCAATGTCAGGCGGAGATGTCGCCGAACCATTCGCAAACTATCTGATGCAGTCATGGAGAGCTGTAGGACTCCACGTCAGACTCGTCAATAACCGGCTGATAGAATTCAACACTTTCTATGACATGGTGGAAAATGACGATCCGGATATCGATATTTACGAAGCATCATGGAATGTCGGTACAGACGTGAACCCTGACCAGTTCTACGGTGCCGATGCACCATTCAACTACTCACGCTATGAAACAGACGAAAGTACAGAACTTTTGACAGAGGGCAATTCACAGGAAGCGCTGAATATAGACAGACGAATAGAAATATATGATGAATGGCAGGAACTGATGAACGAAGAAATTCCGGTTATACCGACTCTGAACTTTTCATATGTCACACCAGTTAGCGAAAACGTCATGAACTGGAGTGAAGAAATAGGATTTAACGAGGAAACACACCTTTACAGAGTCGGGTTCAGTGAATAGGCAGATTTTAAAACCCCTCTCAATAATGATTATGAGAGGGATTTTCTTTTAGATTCCATATTAGATTTGTGAATCAGTTTTATAATGATCAAATCGTTTTGACAATCGGTTTCCGATTTGCAGCTCAATTTAACGCCTTTCTAATCGAAATCACAATCTCCTACTCAACAAAAAACTCATCTGTCTTACTCATCTCATATAAATAGTGGATGCACTCATCATCAAGCAGCACGCTTCTGTCTTCTTCAGGTATTGCTCCCGCATCATCAAACACTTCCGGGCCGTGTGTTTCGAGATATTCACATTTAAAGAACAGATTTTTCACTTCTATATAATAGACAGCCTTATTAAACGGTTTTTCTGCATGGACAGTGTACGTTCCGACAAATTTCAGGCGTTCGGCAGACGCACCTGTCTCTTCAAACAGTTCTCTCTGTACCGCCTGCTCCAATGTTTCACCGGCTTCCACTTTACCGCCGGGAAATTCAATTCCGCGTATTTTATGACGGGTAAACAAGTATTGATGATTGAACTTTGGAATTGCCAGTACATGTTTCGTGTTTTCCACATGCTCTATTTTAAATGTCACTTTCCTGCCCTCAAAATCTGTAAACTCTTCCATTTCATCAACATCCTTTATTTGCTTAATCTCAATTTACCCGATATCATATGTGTAAATTAATAAAAA
>DEQG01000084.1:4455-13997 GCA_002360325.1 Salinicoccus sp. UBA3372
CCTTCATGCAGATTCAATCCGACATGCAGCAATTACGGCATCGAAGCCGTCCAGGAACACGGCGGTTTAAAAGGCGGTTATATGGCGATAAAGCGTATACTTAAATGTCATCCGTTCCATCCGGGCGGCTATGATCCTGTCCCTTTGGACCCAAAAAACTGCACAGATGAAAAAAACGGAAAATAGCTCGCATAGCCGGGCCGTTTTTTTCATTTTATATAATGCTCAAAGTTCTGCTGTCTGGATACTTTCCCGGTTGAAGTCATTATGATGTGACCCACAAAATGAATTTCCTTCGGCATTTTATACCGTGCAAGTGTCTCGCTCAGATGATTCGATATATCTTCTTCAATATTTCTATCACCCTGCACAAGCAGTACAGGCGTTTCGCCCCACTTCTCATCTTTCACTTTAACGACCACGCAGCTCTCGACACCGTCGACTTCGTGTACTCTGTCTTCAATCTCTTTCGGATAAATATTTTCTCCGCCGCTGATTATCAGATCTTTACGCCGGTCCAATATATATAAATATCCTTCCTCATCAATATATGCAAGGTCCCCGGTTTTGAAGTAGCCGTCTTCCTCTTCCATCGGTGCATTTAAATATCCCGGGGTTACATTATCCGCCCTGACCAGCAGTTCGTCATTGTCATCGACTTTTATATTCACGTTTTTCAATGCTTTGCCCACCGTGCCATCCAATATCTTATCATCATGATACGGAATGGTGACGATCTGCGAGCATGTTTCTGTCATTCCGAATGAGTTATACACAGGAAGCCGGTTATCCAGTGCTTCTTTCAAGACTTTCTTTGTCACTCCGGCGCCGCCGAGCAGGATACCTTTCAGCTGACTGCCGAAATCATTGTTGATGGCGATCAGCCTCTCGAGCATGATCGGCACGAGACTCGTATGTGTCACATCATTCTTCTTCAATAAAATAAAGATCTCTTCCTCATCAAATTTATCCACGAGTATATTTGTACAATGGACGATCACCGATCTGAGGACGATCGACAGGCCGGAAATATGGAAAATCGGATTGACCTGCAGCCACACACTGTCACTGTCATAGCCGAATCTGCTTTCACACCCTTTTGCCGAGGCATAGTGGTTCAAATATGTCTGTTTCACGGCTTTGGCGCGGCCTGTCGTCCCTGAAGTGAACATGATGGATAATGTATCATCTTCGTCTATCGGACCAGCATCAAAATCTACAGATTCCATCTGATAAAGGTCCTCAAATGCAATCACTTCAAAATCATCAATTTCAAATGGTTTTGTCGCAATGACCGTCGATACCCCGACATCTACCAGCTGTTCCGAGATTTCATGATCCGTCAGCCTTGTATTAATGAAGACGATTTCCACCTGTGCCTGCATGAGCGCATGAATCAGTTTCAACGACTCGAGCGAGTTGTAAATATAGACCCCTGCCCTTTTCTGTCCGAGGGACTTTATTTTCCCTGCCAGGACCCGTGCTTCTTCATACAGCAATTTATATGTAATTGTTTCCTGCCCGTATTTCACGGCAGTCTTATCCGGAGCGTCTTCATATGCTTTTTTCAGCCAATTTTCCATATTCTACACCTCAAAAAACCCATCCGGAAGATGGGTTTGATATTATGGGAATTTCGGGAATTGATCGAAATCCGGTTTTCTTTTCTCTTTGAACGCGTCACGGCCTTCTTTAGCTTCATCCGTTGTGTAGTAAAGAAGTGTCGCGTCCCCTGCCATCTGCTGAAGACCTGCAAGTCCGTCTGTATCAGCATTCATCGCAGCTTTTAAGAAACGCAGTGCCGTCGGTGAGTGTTCCATCATTTCTTCACACCATTTGACTGTTTCATCTTCAAGTCTTTCCAGTGGTACAACAGTGTTTACCAAGCCCATTTCCAGCGCCTCGTCCGCATTATACTGGCGGCAAAGGAACCAGATTTCACGTGCTTTTTTATGACCGACAATACGTGCAAGGTAACCTGAACCGTATCCCGCATCGAATGAACCGACTTTAGGACCTGTCTGTCCGAATCTTGCGTTGTCCGCAGCGATTGTCAGATCACACACAACATGCAGTACATGACCGCCGCCGATCGCGTATCCTGCGACCATCGCAACAACTGGTTTAGGAATGACACGGATCAGACGCTGAAGGTCCAGTACGTTCAATCTTGGAATATCGTCGTCGCCGACATAGCCGCCGTGTCCGCGGACCGACTGGTCGCCGCCTGAACAGAATGCAAGGTCGCCTTCCCCTGTCAATACGATTACTTTGATATCCTGATTATCACGTGCACGGCTGAACGCATCTATCATTTCCGACACCGTACGCGGTGTAAATGCGTTTCTTACTTCGGGACGGTTGATTGTGATCTTACCGATACCGTTGTAATATTCATACTTTATCTCTTTGTATTCCTTCAGTGTTTCCCACTCTCTAGCCATAATTAGCCTGCCTCCTATTTTAAGAACTCTGTTATTATTGTATCAAACTTTTCTGCCATTTCTAAATGAATATTGTGCCCGGCGCCTTCAATTGTTTCCATTCTCACATTTTCGATTGATTTCGCCATCTTTTTATTGATATCCACAAATTTCTGATCGTCCACACCGGTGATCAGAAGCACCGGCATTTTAAGATTTTTCAGCGTAGCCCAGTACGACGGCTGCACGCCGGTGCCGAATTTAAGAAGACTGTCCGCCACTTCTTCCGGCCGCTGGGCTTCCCGCATTGAACGCTGTTCCCTGAATGCTTCCTCTGACAGGTGCTGCTGGCTTTTAAATAAACCCATGTGCTCCCAGTCATCGAGGAATTTCCGATAGTCTTCTGTGATTTTCCGTGCCCGCTTCTCATCAATTTCCAGACGCCGTGCTTTTTCATCTTTATCCGACAGCCCCGGTGATGCACTTTCTAGTATTAATGAACGCACTTTTCTTGGATAAAGTGTGGCGAATGACAGTGCTGTCCTGCCGCCCATGGAATAGCCGAACACATGCACGGCATCCAGATGCAGACGTTCCAATATTTCATCGATGCCGGCTGCAACATCATTCATGTCATAATCGTACTTCCTGCTCTCCGATCCGCCGAAGCCCGGCAGGTCCACATAGAGAAGATTATACACATCACTTAAATTTTCACCGATACGTTTCATGCTTTCCGAATCGGCCATGAAACCATGCAGCAGAAGCAAAGTTTCTGAATGATTCTTATCTTCAAAATTAAAGTTCATATCAAGTATCAAAACGCTTCACCAACTGTGCAATTTCCGCCTTCAGCTTCTGATGTGATTCCAGGTTGTCCATCCGGTCTGTAACAATTTCTATGAGATTTCTGCCTGATGCAGGCATTTCAAAACCGTCCATATCGTCCATCGATTCTATTTTTGTATAACTGAAGTCGTAAAGCTTCGCACTGTATTCAAAATTCAAATCAAGCGGCGTGCCGAACAGCCGTTCAAAATGATCTTTATTTTCATACTGCGGAAGGAAATTGAATATCCCGCCGCCGTCATTGTTGAAGACGACAATATTGATGTCGATATCGTTCAGTTTGGACATGATCAGACCGTTCATATCATGATAGAGTGCGATATCCCCGATCACAAGTGTTACTTTATCTTTTGCCGCCATGGCGATTGCAGTGGAGACGACACCGTCTATACCGTTGGCGCCACGGTTCGCATACACTCTTTTTTCAAGTCTGGTGTCATAGCGTTCGACGTCACGGATCGGCATGCTGTTTGATGCAAATATGATGTCATCTTCCGAACGTCTGAGCACTTCATACATGAAGCGCCCTTCGTCGCTGTATGCATCTATATTGCTGTCTATATACTTTCTGACTGCCTTATCCAGTGTTATGAACCAGTTTTTCAGCTGCGGTTCTTCCCCGCTGCCGATTAAATCCTTCAAAGTTTTATCGATGTCACCTACATATGTTTCGTCCGGTGAAACAGGGAAGGTCTTGATTATTTCGAATTCACTGAGCAGTATTTGTCTGGTCGGTGAATTGCTTAAAAATTGATTCGTCAGTTTGGACGTCACCGGCTCACCGACCCGGATGATGCAGTCCAGATTCCGATTGATGAAATCCTGCTGTTCATCAGTCAGACATGAAAAGATCAGATCATGGGCAGTCACGACATTTTCAAAGTTGATGCGGCTGTGCTGCCTCGGGTCGGCCACTACGGTGACATTCGGCTTGCTGAACAAGTCTTCCAGATGATCCAAAGATGCATCCGTTTCGCCCAGAATGACCAGTATGTTGCCATCAACCGGCTGGACATCATAATGAATAGTTGCCGCTTTGACTTCGATTCTTTTTCTTGTAAATAAATCTATCCGTGACAAGTCGGGCATCAGCGGTTCCCGAATCGGTATATTGAAATGGACCGGACCGAGACTGGTACCAATGAAGTACTGGCCGGCCTGTTTCACTTTCGCACCGATCAGCCCTGTATAGTCCTGCGTGCCTTCTGCAACCGGCAGTTCAGTGTAATAGGCCACGTAATTCCGGTACATATTTCCCTGGTCTATAGCCTGGGGCGCACCAACATTCCTGAGTTCCGAAGGTCTGTCTGAAGTCATTATCACCAGAGGGATATGCTTCAGTCCCGCTTCTGCCACTGCAGGCGTATAGTTTGCCGCTGCTGTACCGGAAGTACAGATCAGTCCCACCGGCTTTTTATCCTTTTTGCTCAAACCGAGACCGAAGAAGGCGGCACTTCTCTCATCGGGATGGACATATGTCTTCATATGCGGATGGACTTCCGCAGCGAGTGCAAGCGGTGTGGATCTCGAGCCCGGTGAAATGACCACTTCATCCATACCTTTTTCATACAGGCTGTCTATCAGAGTGAATACTTGAATCGTCAGTGCTTCTTGATGATTCACGCTTCCACCTCCAGAACATTCATCATTGGTGTAAATTTGACATCCGTCTCCAAAAATTCCTTATCGGACGAAGAACCTTTGACGATGCCGCATCCCGCAAACAATGTTGCGCTCGTTTTCGACAGCAGCATTGAACGGAGACTCACTACAAACTCCGAATCATTGTTCTCGTGAATAAGGCCGATCGGCGCAGCATAGAGCCCGCGGGTGCCGTATTCCTGTTCTTTAATATAATCTTTGGCAATTTGTTTCGGCAGTCCGCCGACAGCAGGCGTCGGATGGACCGCCTTCAGTATTTCAAAAATCTCTATATCATCATTCAATCTCATTTCAATCGGAGTATGCAGATGATATATATACTTGTTCTGCAGAATTTCAGGTACATCATCATATTTGATGACTGAACTGTAAGGTTTCAGGTCTTCCACTATCGACTGCCTGACCAGTTCATGTTCATAACGGTTCTTCTCATCATTCAGAAGGAAATCCTGCTGATATTCATTCTCCGCTTCGTCCAATGTACGCGGAGCAGACCCCGCTATGGCATTCGTCCACAAATAATCATCCTTGATTTCGAACAGCCGCTCGGGCGATTTGGAAATAAAGGCACTGCTGTCCTTTTCATAGTAAATCGTATAAGTGCCTGTTTCGTCTTTCAGGCGTTCAAGCAGATATAAAGGATCCAGTGAATTTTTGAATGTGATCAGACGCTGTCTTGCGAGCACCACTTTCATGAAAGTTTCATCATCCAGCACTTCCACTGCTTCATCCACAAGCTTTTTCCATTCATCGGGGAATATATCCTTGATGATATTGACCTCTGCCCCTTCATACGTAGCAGGTTCCGTTTCAGACAGTGCGCTGAGTGTCTTCTGCAGCTCTTCAAATGTTTCTGATAACGTCTGGGCATTTTGAGGCAGTGTATAGAACAGCTCCTGTCTGACCAGGTCAAACTGAAATACAGGCAGATGGAATTCCGCCATTGAAAAATCGGACCATTCGTCAGTGGTATCCTTATCATCGAACTTCACACCGCCGAACAGGCTCAGATGGGAAGACAGACCTTCCGTCAGCGATACCATCTGAATACTGTCATATAATTTTTTCTTCTCGTCGCTCAGCAGTTCCACTTTAAACCGGTCGCGGGAAATGCTGGCCCTGTATCCAATACCGACATTATCAAACTTATTATCCTTTGACTGAAACCAGTAGCGTTCTCCAAGATAATCTTTAAAATAAGTGAATATTTGTGCGTGACTGAGATTATATTCACTGATCGGTATATGTAGTGTTATGTATTCTTTATCAGAATCGATGATGACTTCATCGATTGTATCTTGATATTCTGTCAAACTCATTGTTTTACACTTCTTTCTACATAGATAGTCATATTTTATCATTTATTCGCTATACTGTGTATCTTGAGTTATCAATTCCCTGTACAAATATGATAAAATTGATGAGTCAATAAAAAGTTAAAGGAAGATGATTGTGCAAGGTCCAGATACTCATACAGGCTTTAAAAAATATATCAGCTTAACCAGACCCCATACTCTGACTGCAAGTTTCGTCCCTGTGCTTGTCGGAACGTTCAGTGTGCTGCTGTTTGCACCGATACGGTGGGATATGTTCATCGCCATGCTGATTGCCACACTGCTGATCCAGTCGGCGACAAACATGTTCAATGAATATTTTGATTATAAAAGAGGGCTCGACACCCATGACTCAGTCGGAATCGCCGGGGCGATCGTGCGTAACGGCATGTCACCGCAGTCCGTCTTTAATTTTGCAGTCACATTTTATGTCATTGCCGCACTGATTGGATTATACATAGCTTTCAACTCATCGCTGTGGGTACTCCTCATAGGAATTATATCAATGGCAGTCGGCTATTTATATACCGGCGGACCATTTCCCATTTCATGGACGCCTTTCGGCGAAGTGTTTGCAGGCTTATTCATGGGTACCGTCATCATCATGATCACATTTTTCATCCATACCGGTACACTGCACTATTTCCCACTGCTCATGTCCATACCCGTTGCAATAACGATCGGGCTGCTCAATATGGCAAATAATATACGCGACCGAAAAAAAGACAAACAGAGCGGTCGAAAGACTTTTGTCATCATGGTCGGCAAACCTGCGGCAGTCGTGACATCTGCAGTACTGCTCTTATTCTGCTATTTATTTTTAATATGGATCACATTTTTTGAATCCATCGGTTCCATCTTCCTGCTGCTGCCGCTGTTATCCGCACCGGTCGCCTATAAGACTGTCGTAAAATGGAAAAATGGAGATACACCGATAGAATTGATTCCCGCCATGGCTTCCATGGGTAAACTGAATACGATGTTCGGCATGCTCTTATCCATAGGACTTCTCATATATGGAATGACAGGCATCTGATTACTGAACCCTCTGACAGACAGAGGGTTCTTTTTTATAAATGTAACAAATCATATGTTCACTTCATATGAAAAAGGAGTATTTTGGTGTATATAATTAAAAATAGAGAAATATAAGTCTTTTTACTTCAAATTCCGAAATAAAAATTGATTATTTGTCAAAATATTATTATAATTGTGATGTATCTATATAATTAGGGGGAACTAGAAATGAGTTTAAAGAAATATTTACTTGCAGGCGGACTTTCTACAGTTCTGATTCTTGGAGCGTGTAACGGGGACGACACTGCTACCGAAGAAGAAACAGATGATTCTGCAACAGAAGAAACTGATGACACTGCAACTGATGATGCAGCAGATGATGAAGAGGAAGAAGACGCAGAAGAAGATACTGATACAGAAGATGACAGCAGTGCCGATGATGAAAGTGCTGATGGAGAGAGCAGCGATGGAGAAATTACATATTCAGGAGAGTATGGTGACTTCACAGTTGCTTCATTCGAACAGTACACTTTAGAACCGGAAGAAGCTGAGGAAGAAGATGATGATGAAGAAGAAGAGGAAGAGGAGGAAGAAGCGGAACCGACAGAACTTGTATTGATTGAATATGAGTTCACGAATAACAGTGACGTTCCGACAACTCCTGAAGAAGCATTCGGTCTTGACCTTGCAGTCAGGCAGATGGCTGAAACCGGAGAAAGCACACTGGAAAACCTGACTATGGACCTGCCTGAGGATCACGAAAGTGCCGACCTGGCAGCACAGTCTGTAGAACTGGTTGAACCTGGTGAATCAGCAACCGCTCTGGTAGCATACGGTCCGGTTGACACTTCTCTCGAAACAGAGCTCCAAAGCCGTAACGACGAAGAGCTTAATGAAACAATCGAGCTCGAAGACGATAGCGAAGCAGCGGATGATGAAGAGGAAGAAGACGAAGAGGAATCTGAAGAATAATCTTATTATAGGTACAGGGCCGGGTCCGGATTTTAACATCCGGGCCCTTTTTTCATTACCATTCTGCTTGCTTTCTCTCCCCTGTTTCTTGTTATAATATGTTTAGACCTAAATGGAGGGGTAAATATGCTGGATATTAATCTTAAAACTATTGATGCATCTGAAGAAGAAGTTGTAGTAAAAAACCACTCATTTCAAGATGTCGGACAAGCCCAGGAATTGTATGATAAATTGACCGAAGAATATGCTGAGCAGTCAGTACCATTCTTTGATAATGATGAAAAAATTATTAAACTTGAATTAAGTAAAGATGGAAAAGATGAAATGGAATCTGAATGTTATCTGGAATACAGTGAAGAACTGTTACAGAGCTTATATAACAGACTCTAAAACAATGAAGGACAGAGACTTGTAATAAAGTCCCTGTCCTTTTTTATTGCGTGTAATGACAGTCCGTCCTTATCCAAAGTCCGGCTTCAACGTGATATCGATGTCTTCATTTTCCCGCACTGTGAGCCTGAGCTCATCAGGCGATGCGTCCAGGTAATATGAATAGGCCATCTCCTCATCAGGCTGTACGACAGTCGTGCCGAGAAAATTCGAACTGAGCAGACCACTGATATCACGCACACGTTTTGAGTCGATATCCACTACATCCCCGCCTTCTTTTCCGGATGCTCTGAAACCTGGATGATGCCCGTTGTCAAATATCTCACTGCCTTCTGAGTACATCTGTATGGAATCTATGACGACAGATTGATCTGATTCATTCAAAATTGTAAAACGATATAGTTTTTCATCGTCAAAATCGTCAGTGATGATTTTTTCGTTTTTAACTGTGATCTTCACTTTCGGTTTCTTTTTAACTCTCATCATCTGGATGATTATACTGACCGCAATCAGTGTCGCTGTCAATATAATGACGGTTATAATTTCCATAGTCACTAACTTCCTTTTCGATAATCTATTGTAACTTCCCCCGTGCCCCACTTCTATTTCTTCAAGCACTTCTTTATTTTCAACAGGAAATGCTTTTTCATATAAATTCGATACAGGGCATATATGGTTCATGATGACTTCGACTCTACCCCCAATTTCCACCTGATCCCTGAACTGTCTATTACTTATAATGGCATGCTCGTCGGACATCCCATCATTATTGGCGATATCTGCAAAATGCAGCGTACGTGTTGAGCTTTCATTATAAAGCTCTTTCAGTTCATCGATCGCTGCTGCTTTATAAGTATGCCCGTTCATATTTTTTCTGTAACTTACCATCCACACT
>DEQG01000084.1:14133-15101 GCA_002360325.1 Salinicoccus sp. UBA3372
AATAATATGTAATTTTTATGATATATTAACACATTTTAAGCGCATAATTAGTATATTGATAAATATTTTGACTGTATTATACATTTTTATATGCTTTTCATCTCCATTTGGTTTGATGTCACCAGTCACGGGAACATGACAAGTAAGCATATTTTTGAAAGGAGTTTATTTTCATGAGTATAAAGGCACTTTACCTAAATACATCTCTTAAAACCGGAGAAGATACATCCAATACTGAAGCTCTGATGCAGAAATCGATGGATATCCTTGAAAACGAAAGCGTTGAGACTGAACTGATAAGAATTGCGGATTATAATATCATCCCCGGGATGAGCGCGGATATGGGCGGCGGTGACGAGTGGCCGGAAATTTTCAGGAAGATAAATGATTCTGACATCATTGTGATCGGTACACCGATCTGGAACGGCCATAAAAGCAGTCTCGCAACAACCGTCATGGAACGGATTTATGCGCAGAGCTCGGAAACTGCAGAGAATGGACAATCCAAATATTACAACAAAGTGTTCGGTACAGTAGTGACAGGCAATGAAGACGGCGCCAAGGAAGCAGGCGGTTCGATTCTCTCCCGTATGGCAAACCTCGGTTTTACGATTCCTCCGAATACAAATGCATACTGGGTCGGTGAAGCCGGTCCCGGTCCGTCTTATATAGAAGCCGGCCAGGAGAATGAGTTCACTCAAAATCAAATACAGATGATGAGTTATAACCTGATACACTTTGCGCGGATGTTTCAAGACCACCCCATCCCTGCAGAAGGCAATCTTCTTGAATAAATCTCATTATAAACTGACCGAAGGAGCAGCACATTGACACTAAAAATAATCACAATAAATCTTTCAATCACCGGTCTTCAGCAATGTATTCAAATCCGGCAAACTGGCTTTGGATCTGATAACCCCTTTCAAATGCTATTCTGAAGGTATACCGGACCCCGGTTATTTTGGCGA
>DEQG01000087.1:0-1142 GCA_002360325.1 Salinicoccus sp. UBA3372
AAAATTGAAAATCTCGGCTATGGCGTCCAGTACGATGAAGTGGAGTTCGATATTTCAGGTATGACCTGTGCGGCATGTTCGAACAGAATAGAAAAAGTTCTGAACAAGACAGATGGTGTTTCCAATGCGACAGTCAATCTCGCAACGGAAAATGCCGTGATCGAATATAACTCCAATGTACTTTCCGAACGAGACCTGATTGCCCGTATCGACAATTTGGGCTACGGTGCCACAGCAAAGGAAAGTGCTGAATCAAGAGAAGAAAAGAAAGGCAAAGAATTGTCCAGGTTAAAATGGAAAGTGGTGATATCTGCATTACTGTCACTGCCTTTACTTGTGACAATGCTGGATCACTTATTCGGAATGAGTCTTCCTGCTATATTTATGAACCCATGGTTCCAACTGGCATTTGCCACACCGGTACAATTCATACTCGGCTGGCAGTTCTATGTCGGCGCCTACAGAAGTTTAAAAAGTTTCAGTGCCAACATGGATGTACTGGTCGCGATGGGTACGACAGCGGCATTCGGCTTCAGCCTGTTTGAGACATACAGATGGCTCACCGGTGCGACCGCCGAACCGCATTTATATTTTGAAGCAAGTGCGATCATCATCACTCTGATTTTATTCGGTAAGTACCTTGAAGCCCGTGCGAAATCACAGACTTCGGGAGCAATAAAAGAATTGATGAACATGCAGGCGAAAGAAGCCAGAGTTTTAAGGGACGGCGTTGAAACAATGATACCTGCAGCAGAAGTTGCAGTCGGCGATGCGCTTGTCGTAAAGCCGGGCGAAAAATTTCCGGCCGACGGCGTAATCACTAAAGGAAGAACGTCAGTCGATGAGTCGATGCTGACAGGAGAATCGATTCCTATTGAAAAGAATATAGAAGATAAAGTGATCGGTTCGACAATCAACCAGAACGGGAATGTCGTTGTTGAAGCTTCCCGTGTCGGAAAAGATACAGCTCTGCAATCCATCATAAAAGTGGTTGAAGAGGCACAGGGTAAAAAGGCACCGATACAGAGAATGGCCGATATCGTTTCCGGCTACTTCGTACCGATAGTCATCGGTATTGCGATCGTGACATTTTTAATATGGTACTTCATCGCATCACCTTATAATCTGGAACCGGCACTGAT
>DEQG01000087.1:1254-1928 GCA_002360325.1 Salinicoccus sp. UBA3372
AAAGGCGGTGAGCATCTGGAGAAGACGCATAATCTCGATGCAGTCATACTGGATAAAACAGGCACCATTACAAAAGGTAAACCGGAAGTGACGGACTTCACAGGTGATGAACATGTTTTGAAGCTGCTTGCAGCAGCTGAGAACGGGTCTGAGCATCCGCTGGCTGCAGCAATCGTATCTTATGCAACAGAAAAGGAAATCGATATTCCTGAAGTGGATGATTTCATGGCGATACCAGGGCACGGTATTGAAGCGACTTTGAAAGATGACCGTATTCTGGTCGGTACGAGAAAGTTGATGGCAGACCAAAACATTGAAGTTGATAATTATGCATCAGAAATGACACAATATGAATATGACGGTAAAACAGCGATGCTTGTTGCAGTGAACGGTGAAGTTACAGGTATTGTGGCTGTACAGGATACAGTCAAAGATACTGCAAAAGAAGCGATTATGAACTTGCGCGAACAGGGGCTTGAAGTCATCATGCTGACCGGTGACAATCAGCGTACTGCTGAAGCAATTGCAAGAGAAGTGAATATCGACACCGTAATTGCCGAAGTTCTGCCTGAAGAAAAAGCCGAGCAGGTTAAGAAAGTTCAGGCACAGGGCAAATCCGTGGCAATGGTCGGGGATGGTGTGAATGATGCGCCGGCACTGGCTACGGCAGATAT
>DEQG01000087.1:1998-5450 GCA_002360325.1 Salinicoccus sp. UBA3372
ATGGGCGGCGAACTGACGCTGATTCCAAAAGCGATCAACCTCAGCCACCAGACAATCCGCAATATCAAGCAGAACCTGTTCTGGGCATTTGCCTATAATTCTGCAGGCATCCCGATTGCAGCACTCGGTTTCCTTGCACCATGGGTTGCAGGGGCTGCCATGGCATTCAGTTCGGTCAGTGTCGTTACCAACTCGTTAAGGCTGAAAAGAGTGAAAATATAAATATATAATCAATATGGAGGTATTCAATATGAACACAACATCAATCAAAGTAGAAGGTATGACTTGCGGACATTGCAAGAGCTCTGTGGAAGGTGCTTTAGGCAAACTGTCAGGTGTAAGCAAAGCGGAAGTTGATTTAACAGCAAATCAGGTATCTGTCGAATACGAAGAAGATAAAGTGACTGTGAAAGAAATGAATGAAGCGATTGAAGACCAGGGCTACGATGTAGTAAAATAATAAAATCATGAGCTTGTATCGGGAAAAGATACAAGCTCATTTTCTGTTAAATCTGATATAATTAAAGAAATATAATAGAGCGTTGCAAGGGGTCACAGAAAGGGGAAGATTTTTTGGTCTTTTTGATCATATTTTTATTATTCGCTTCATTATTCTTTTCAGGGAGTGAAACAGCATTAACGGCAGTGGATAAAGTGAAACTGCAGGCAAAAGTGCAGGATGGGGACAAAAAAGCTGCCAAGCTGCTTAGAGTTGTAGCAAAGCCGGGTGAATTCATCACCACGATATTGATCGGCAACAATATTGCTAATATTTTGCTGCCTACTGTCGTCACGGCGATGGCCATCGATTACGGCTGGAGTGTGGCGATTGCCAGTGCGGCTGTCACTGTCACAATCATTCTATTTGCCGAAGTCATACCCAAGTCGGTTGCTGCGGCATTTCCAGAACAGATATCCCACATCGTGCGGCCGCCGATCACTCTGATCATCATCATTTTCAAGCCGCTCACGATCATGTTGAATTTTATAACGGATAATATTACTAAGGTCTTATCCAGGGGCGAGCAGCCGGCATGGACAGTATCCAAAGATGAACTGGTCAACCTGATTGATATTGCGAATGCTGAAGGCGTCCTGAAAGTCCGCGAACGGAACAGAATCAAAGGCATTCTGGATTTCCGGGATTTGAATGTGAAAGATATAATGTCTACGCCAAGAACCGAGATGGATGCAATCAAAGTGGATTCGTCATATGATGAAGTGCTCGAGACAGTTGTGAGCCTGATGCATACAAGATATCCGATATATGATGAAAATCTTGATGACATTGTCGGTGTATTCCATACGAAGTATCTGCTTAAATGGTCACTCAGCCCTGAAAAAAATCTGATAGACTTTGCAGACCCGGATCCTCTGACGGTCAAAGAGTTTGATGCGGTTGAAACCGTTCTGAGGAAAATGACGAAAGAGCGCCGCCATCTGGCCATCGTGCTGGATGAATACGGCGGCACGGAAGGTATTGTCACACACGAAGACATCATTGAAAACATGCTCGGATTTGATATTGAAGATGAGACGGATGTAAAAGGTGATGCCCTCGTGGATAAAATGACCAAAGATGAAATCATCTGTGACGGAAGAATTACCCTCCACCGTCTGAATACGCAGTTTGAAACGGAGATTCCGGAAGAGGAAGATACATTATCAGGATACTTGTTCAAAGAATTCAATGATATTCCGGTCCAGGGGGACGTTTTTAAAAATAAAGAGCTCGGGCTCAGATTTGAAGTCGTGGTCATGGAAAGTCAGACAATACGTACAATCAGAATCTTAAAAGAAGAACCTGAAGACGATGAGAATGATGACAGCAGCCATTAGAGAAAAAGCCCGCAGTGAAACGGGCTTTTTATTATGCATCGAATAATGATAAGATTGATATTATTTAAATTAGAGGGCACAAATATGAAAAAATATGCGATAACATTGGGTTTTGCCATTGCATTGAGCAGGTTTTTGTATAAAGAGGACAAACATATCCAGATGAATGAACGTGTTATTACAAGCGACCGGCTCCCGGGGGCTTTTGACGGCTTTAGAATCATTCATGTATCCGACTACCACAATGCATGGTTCGGGTGGAGAGGGCGCCATCTGCTGAATAAAATCCGTGAGGCGGATGGTGACGTGATATTAATCACCGGGGATATCATTGACCGGAGAACACCGAATCTCAGACGTTCCAAGCATTTCACCAGAAAAGTCTCTGAAATTCTGCCGGCTTATTATGTCACCGGCAATCACGAAGCACATTATAAAAGATGGTTCAACTTGAAAAAGTATATTACAGAGTCCGAAATGGAAAACTTGAGTTTTTCATCGGTGGAACTGGTTAAGGATGGCGAAAGTATAAATCTTGCCGGTATGCCGGACCCTTGGTTTTTAGGTGATGAGGAAGATCCGTATGTCCATCTGTATTTTGATAAGATGCTGCAGCACCGCCTGAGAGGCATGCCGGAAGGCTACACGATTTTGATGTCCCACCGTCCAGAGCTGTTTCATATATACAGTAAATATAATCTGGACCTGGTCTTATCCGGCCATGCCCATGGCGGTCAGATCCGACTGCCGTATATAGGCGGTCTTTATTCCCCCCATCAGGGCATTCTGCCGAGATACACCGAAGGCACACATTTTAAAAACGGCACCACATTATCCATCAGCAGGGGACTTGGGAACAGCCGGTTCCCATTCAGGGTTTTTAACCGTCCGGAGATTATCGTAATTACATTAAAAAAGAAATGATTGAGGTGAGATGATTGGTTGAACAGCTGACAGCATACGTTATTGTCATGTTCGTGCTTGCGATGGTTCCCGGACCGGACATGATGATCGTCATGAAGAATACACTGGCATTGAACAGGTGGGCCGGGAGAATCACGCTTACAGGCATATTGGCAGGCCATCTGTTCTGGATTGCCATTTCCGTTGTCGGCCTGGCAGTGATTATCGCCAATTCTCCAGCAATTTTTAATACAATTAAATATTTAGGTGCATTTTATCTGATATATATCGGCATTCAGAGCGTCCGTGCAGGAGTGCTCGTTCCCAGTCAATCGATCGATCATATCGATTCCCTGAAAGAGACCGTCAGCAGGAAATCACTGTTGCAATCATTCAGACAGGGATTTGTTGCAAACATTTTGAACCCGAAAGTATTAATACTTTACATGACAATCATCCCCCAGTTTGTTGCGGATGAAGGACAGACAACACTGGGGTATAATCAACAGATCCTGCTGCTTGCGGCCATTCTGCTCATTGTTTCAATCATCTGGTTTATGACGGTGGTCGAGCTCGTGAATCTCCTCAAACGATGGATGAAATCCCATGTATTTCAAAACTGGCTCAGTAAAAGTGCCGGCGTGGTCATCATATTCTTCGGTGTTAGAACATTGTTTTGGGGATAGCCGGTCTGAGTGACCGGATTCAGC
>DEQG01000087.1:5461-6440 GCA_002360325.1 Salinicoccus sp. UBA3372
GTTTGTCGGTCACCGGGAGCACCAAATACCTTATAAGTCATACATATATTCAAAATAAAAGGCATAACCCATTCATCAGGGATTATGCCTTTTTTCATATCAGTCATTAATCAAAAAACACCATATCGACATCATTGTCGGCAGTGATCGTGTCTGTCTGTCTCAAATATTGTTTCATCTTACCGAAATCGACTTCTGCACCGATGCCGGGTTGACCGCTGACCTGGACGACGCCATTTTCGGCAACGACTTCAGGTGTGATGATATCCTCTTTCCAGTAACGGCTGGAAGAAGCGGTGTCTCCCGGCAGTGTAAAGTTTGATAATGTCGTGATTGCTATGTTATGCAGTCTGCCGATGCCTGCTTCAAGCATGCCGCCGCACCATAGCGGAATGTTGTGCTCTGCTGCAAGGTCATGTATTCTCTTCGACTCGGTAATGCCGCCGACACGTCCGACTTTGACATTGATAATCTTACAGCTGCCGAGTTCAATCGATGCTTTTGCCGCCTGATAGCTGTCGATGCTTTCGTCCAGACAGACAGGGGTCTGTATCTCTTTCTGCAGTTTGGCATGATCGACGATGTCGTCTGCTGCAAGGGGCTGTTCAATCATCATCAGATTGAATTCATCCATGGACTTCAGCAGTTCTATATCATCCAGGGTATATGCCGAGTTCGCATCCACCATTAAAGGAATGTCCGGAAATTTATCGCGAATCTTTCTGAGCATTTCGACATCACGCCCGGGTTTTATTTTCACCTTGATGCGCTTATAGCCCTCTTCGACTTTTTCTTCGATTCTTTCAAGTAGCAGTTCATCGGTGTCTTCAAGTCCGAGGGATACTCCGACATCCACTTCATCTTTTTTACCGCCGACAGCTCCGGCGAGTGTCATATCATTTTCTTTGGCATATAAATCCCACACCGCGCCTTCGATGCCCGCTTTTGCCATATTATTCTTTTTGAACGGCACCAGTAG
>DEQG01000087.1:6528-11474 GCA_002360325.1 Salinicoccus sp. UBA3372
GTCCATGAATTCCTCTGAATAGAGCGGGTCTTCACCGGCCACACACTCGCCAAACCCTGACAGTCCGTCTGTATTTACAGCTTCAATAATTGTGATAAATCTTTTCGTCTGAGTGCCGAAGCTTGTAGTGAAGGGATTTTTCAAATCCATCTCTAGCTGATGCAGTTTAATTTCTTTGATCTTCATGATACTCCTCCTAAACAGGTCCAAAATCTTTTGAAATAAAGACAATCATATAACTCGGATACTCATATACAATATTACCATTAAACAACGATAAAATTTTGAATATAAGCATTCCTTCACATTGTATTTAATAATTTATAAGTATATATTGAATATGATCAACTGATAATACTAGTAATTGAAGAAAGGATTTTTAAATGACTGCTGAAAAGATATTGGAAGTTTTCAATCATATGCATGACAATCCGGAGCTGAGCAATGAGGAGTACGAGACGACCGATTATATATTTGATTATCTGGAACGGGAAGGATTCAGTCCTGTCAGATTTAAAAATATTACAGGCTTATACTGTGATATGGGAACGTTCAGTGATGAATATCCGACAATCGGCATACGTGCGGACATTGATGCACTTTATCAGGAAGTGGACGGTTTGAAACGCGCGAATCATTCCTGCGGTCATGATGCGCATACGGGTATGGTCATCGGTGCAATGCTGAAAATGAAAAACCATGAAGCGCTGGAGACGAGGGGTGTCAGGTTCATCTTCCAGCCGGCTGAAGAACTGGGCACCGGCGCGCTCGCCGTAGTGGAGGAGGGCATCATCGGTTCTCTCGATTATCTGTTCGGCATCCATCTGCGTCCAATTGAAGAAGCGGCGATGGGGCAGGCGTCACCGAGCATCGAGCACGGATCGGCCGCATCATTGGAATTTAAAATCGTAGGGGACGACGCCCACGGTGCACGTCCTCACCTGAACCATAATGCAATAGAAATTGGTGCGGACATCGTAAACATGCTGTCGAAGATTCACATCAATCCGATCATCCCGTCATCGGTGAAGATGACAAAATTCATATCAGGCGGCAAATCACTGAATATCATTCCGGGCATTGCAGAGTGCGGCATAGACCTGCGTGCGCAGACAAATGACGAGATGGATAATTTAAAAAAACAGGTTTTCAAAATTTTAAAGTATGTGGAAGAATTTTATGAAGTATCAATAGAAAACGAGAATTTTTCAGGGATAGTAGCGAGTGAGAGCAATGAAGAGGCAATCCAGTATTTAAAAGAAGGAATTACAGATGCTCTCGGTGCGGAAAATCTTATGAAGCCGATTGTAACAAGCGGCGGGGATGATTTCCATTACTACACAGTGAAGTATCCCAGGCTGAAAGGTGCAATGATCGGTCTCGGCTGTGACCTGCAGCCCGGGCTGCACCATCCGAAAATGACATTTGACCGTAATGCTTTGGAAAATGGTACTGAGATTATATTCCGTTCAATTTTAAAAGTGAAATAAAAGCATTAATCCTATTTAAAAGGGTAATATGACTTTAAATAGGAGGTATCTGTAATGAAAGAAATTTTCTCTCTGTTTAAAAAGGGCAGCATGTCATCACTGACTGCTGCAATCGTCAACTTTGTTATCGGTTTATTGAAGGGCGGTGCGTTTTTTCTGACAGGAAATGTCGCGATGTTTGCAGAAATGATGCACTCCTTCGGTGACTCCATAAACCAATTCTTTGTCTTTATTGGCTCAAGCCTGTCCAAGAAGGCACCGACTAAAAGATTTCCATTCGGTTATGGCAGGCTGGTCAATCTGGTTTGTCTGTTTGCGATTGTCATTGTAGCGATATTGTCGTACGAAACGGTAAAAGAAGGCATCAATCATGTAATTGATCCATTACCGCGTGAAGCTGACAATATGATGATTCTGATCAGCATTGGTGTTTTAGCAATTTCATTCATATTAGAGTCTTTTGTTTTATATAAGGCAGGTAAAGAATCATTGCAGCAGGCAGGTCAGCCGTATGATGGTCTAAAGCCGCTGACTACGAGTTACCTTCATATAAACCGGGCTAAGCCCGCAACAAAGCTCGTCTTTTTGGAAGACACTGTTGCCACGGTCGGTGCTGTGATTGCAATCATTGCGATTTTGATCGGACAGTATTTGAATGTGCCTGTTGCAGAAGGTATTGCGTCAGTCATCATCGGTCTGATGATGTTTTATATCGTTTATAAAGTATTTATGGAAAATGCGGCAGGTGTACTTGGTGAGAGTGACCCGCATATGGAAGAACGGATTTCCTCCATTGTATTGAATAATAAGGAAATCAGGGATATCAGAAAGCTGTTTGTTATGAAAGAGGGAGATGACTTGCATGTGGAAGTAGTCGCGGAAATCGATAAAGATTATACAGTGGAAGAAGCCAATGACATCAGAGATGATATTGAAGAAATTATACTCCATCAAAATCATGTGACTGATGTGAATCTGGAATTTGAAGCGGATGATGGAAGGCGTGCATGGCCGCAGCAGATATCTAAAAAGAGAAAGTAAAAAAAGAGCATGGACTTTGTCCATGCTCATAATTTTTTATTGTGCGAGTATAGTGTCTACGTTATCTGTTCTTGTTACTATGAGGAACACTGTTCCTTTATCCATTTCGGATTCATATTTTTCAGCTTCAGTCTCGGAGAAACCGATGTTTTCCAACTGTTTTCTCAACTGGTCGCCTTTTTTATCGAAAGCGCCTTTTACAGCATCTCCGATGCCCATTTCATTTGCGCCGATAGTATTGATTTCTACATTTTTAGCAATACGTTTCGTACGCTCATCATCGTGGGAAATGACATAAATATCATTTTCTCCAACATTTTGTGATTTCAGCTTTTCTATATCTGTTTGCAGTTCTTCATCATTCTTATAACCTTTGATAAATGGTTTAGCCATAATTATCTCCTCCAAAAAATATCTTTAAATCACATACAATATAGTAATTCCCGATATGGAATTTATTAAACATATTTAAAGGAATCGATAAAAAGAGCCCTTGGCAGGCTCGATTCAATGACTAAATATTTTTATGCTGGTCAATATCATCTGTATACGCAGAATCATCGGCAGAAAATTCATATGTTTCTGTACGGACGACGGGGTCGTCGAACGTTCTGGATAACTTGCGGTGATATAGGAATAGTATGATGATTGCTGCAATACCGGCAGTGACAACATTCAATAAAGCCAAAAGGATGGCGACGCCGATATTTTTAGTGTACGCATTGAATACACCGATGAAGATGACAGATTCCATCAATACATAGGAAATTGCAATATCTCCGACGGATAAGCCGAGGAAGTATACAATCAGACCTGTTATTGCAAATGTTAAACCGAGATGTTTTGGATTGAAACTGCCCTTTTGAAAGACATTACCGTCAAAGTCCTGTCCGGCCACATAGAAGGTACCGAAAGGAACAAAAGATAACATAGGAACATCAAGGTTCTTCTTTTCAGCTATGCGGAACAGGAAGTAACCCTGCAGTAACCATTTAATGAGTCCGACAGCGACAACAAATATCAACACGATTATGCCGATGGCGACGAGTCCGGCCAATAAACCAAAAATTTCGATGGTGATCACTCCTTTGTGCTTAATTATATCATGATTAAAAACAGATAAAAAATTTACAATCTCATGGATTCATTCGTATAATTCATAAAACAATAAGTTTATTCAGGTTTTTGCATAAATATTCTTGAAATGGCATTATTATAATGTTAGTATAAATATCATTATCATCCAAAAATAAATTATAGAGGTGTCTATTATATGAGTGAAAAAGTGGTATTAGCATATTCAGGCGGATTAGATACGAGTGTAACGATTAAATGGTTTATCGATGAAGGGTTCGAAGTAGTCGCGTTATGTTTAGATGTCGGGGAAGGAAAAGACCTGGACGTCATTAAAGAGAAAGCCCTGGAAATGGGCGCGTCGGAATGTTACGTCGTCGATACTAAAGAAGAATTTGCTGAAGAGTTTGTAAGCTATGCAATTTATGGGAACTCAATGTATGAAGGAAAGTATCCTTTAGTGTCAGCGCTCAGCAGACCGCTGATCTCAAAGAAATTGGTAGAGGTTGCACATGAAGCAAATGCAGACTATGTAGCACATGGATGTACGGGTAAAGGAAACGACCAGGTGCGTTTCGAAGTTGCAATCAAATCACTTGATCCGTCGCTTAAAGTACTGGCGCCTGTCAGAGAGTGGACTTGGAGCCGTGAGGAAGAGATTGCATATGCGAAAAAACATAGTGTGCCGATTCCTGTCGACCTGGATTCACCATATTCAATCGACCAGAACTTATGGGGCAGAAGTAACGAATGCGGTGTGCTTGAGAATCCGTGGAACCAGCCGCCGGAAGATGCATATGACCTGACGGTACACCCTGCAGATGCGAAAGACGAAGCTGAGGAAATCCTGCTGACATTTGAAGCAGGTCTTCCGACTAAGATCAACGGAGTCAGTTATGCTCTTGATGATTTAATACTTAAATTGAATGACATCGCAGGTGCACACGGCATTGGACGTATAGATCATGTTGAAAACAGACTTGTCGGCATAAAATCCAGAGAAATTTATGAAACGCCTGGTGCAGCGGTCATTTTAACTGCGAAGCACGATCTGGAGACAATCACTCTGACGAAAGATATCGCTCACTTTAAACCTATAGTGGAACAAAAGTATACAGAGCAGGTTTATAACGGTTTATGGTATTCACCGCTCAGTGATTCATTAAGAAAAATGCTGAAGGATATGCAGACAGAAGTGAATGGTGACGTACGTCTTGAGCTTTATAAAGGAAATGTCATCGTAACCGGCCGTCAGTCGGATAACAGTCTGTATAATGAAAAACTCGCAACTTATACTTCAGAAGATGCATTTAACCAGGAAGCTTCCGTTGGTTTCATTGA
>DEQG01000087.1:11557-19651 GCA_002360325.1 Salinicoccus sp. UBA3372
AAAGCATGGGGCGGGAGATTTTCAGGTGAAGCACTCGAATGGGTGGAAGAATTTAATGCATCGATCCACTTTGATAAAGTGCTTTTGGACCTGGATATAAAAGGAAGCATCGCCCATGCAGAAATGCTTGCAAGCTGCGACATTATTTCAGCGGAAGACAAGGATACGATAGTCGACGGACTTCACCGTGTAAAAGAGGAAGTTGAAAAAGGCAATATCGAATGGAATGTGAAGCATGAGGATATTCATATGAATGTGGAGCATGCATTGATAGAACTGATCGGTCCTATAGGAGGCAAGCTCCACACAGGACGCAGCAGAAATGATCAGATTGCTACGGATATGCATCTCTATGTAAAAGAGCAGGTCCAGATAATCATTCAGTCTATAGAAGAACTGCAAAACACCATCATTAAAATAGCCGAGGAAAATATTCATGTCATCATGCCCGGATATACACATCTGCAGAGAGCACAGCCGATATTATTCTCGCATCATTTAATGGCTTATTTTTGGATGTTCAAAAGGGATAAAGAGCGCATGCAGGACGCTTTGAAGCGTATAGATGTGTCACCGCTCGGTGCAGGTGCAATAAGTGGAACGACATTTAACATCGACAGGGAAATGACGAAAGAAGCGCTCGGCTTCGGAGATTTATATCACAACAGCATGGATGCCGTGAGTGACAGGGATTATATTATTGAGACTCTGTCCGGCATCAATCTGGTGATGATTCATCTTTCCAGAATTTCAGAAGAAATCATATTCTGGATGAGTGAAGAAGCGAAATTTGTCACGTTGAGCGATACGTTTACTACAGGCAGCTCGATGATGCCCCAAAAGAAAAATCCGGATATGGCTGAACTTATCCGCGGTAAAACAGGACGCACTACTGGATCACTGATGTCGATGCTGATGCTCGTCAAAGGACTGCCGCTTACTTACAATAAAGATATGCAGGAAGATAAAGAAGGGCTATTTGATGCTGTGACGACTGTCCTCGGCGCCTTGAAAATAATGAACGGCATGATTGATACGATGACAGTAAATGAAGAAAGACTGGAGCAGACCATCAATGAAGATTTCTCAAATGCGACAGAACTTGCTGATTATCTTGTTGAAAAAAATGTGCCTTTCAGAGAGGCACATGAAGTGGTCGGAAAACTCGTGCTGAAGTGTATTGACAGCAATCAATACCTTAAAGATTTGAGCCTTGAGGAATTTCAGTCGGCAAACAATCTGATCGAAGAGGATATTTATGATGTCCTGTTGCCTAAAACGGTTGTTGACAGACGTCTGAGCTACGGCGGCACATCCACTGAATCAGTGAAACAGCAGATTAAACATGCTAAGGAAATCATATAAAAAAGACTCGCATTATGCGAGTCTTTTTTATTTATCTGAACCTTCGGCTGTTCCTGGCATTTATTTTATTGGCACTTCTGTAAGCGTCTATAATTGCGAACAGCCATACAATCGGCAGAAAAATATAACCGATCAGAATAGCAGTCAAAGCTCCGTTGATCACCTGGAGAATAATAAGTGTAATTCCTTTAAAGAAATGTCCGTTGTATATTTGCCCAAGGCCGCTGATAAAGAAACTTAAAACTGCAGCAACGCCTGCACTTTTTTGTGTTGGCATAAATTTAATTCCTCATTTCGTATATATTCAACTGAATGCAATATACCCTTTATTCCTCGTCTTTAAACTTTGCTCTGCGATCTTTGCCGCCAGGCATGTTGAACGGCCACCAGTTACCGCGTTTAAGCGTGACAACCAATGCCGGTACAAGAAGCGGCAGGACGATGAATGCATAGAACAGCAGTGCGAATATGATGACGCTTGTCACCTGGACCAGTATGACGATACCTGAAGGGTAGAGTGCAGCAAAAGTACCGGATAGTATAATAACCGCGGTAATGACGACAGTCCCCATCTTCTTGATCGCTATTTCTATTGCATCTTTAATAGAATGATTCACTACTTCTTCTCTGAACCTGTCAATGATGAATATCGAGTAGTCGATACCGAGTGCTGCGAATATGATCAGGCTGAAGAACGGTACTGCCCAGTTCAATTGTTCTATGCCAAACCAGCCGAGTATCCACTGAGTCATGCTGACCGATGCAAAGTATGTGACAAATATTGAACCGATCATCACTACAGGCAATATGAATGATCTGAAGAGCACTGCGAGTATTACAAATAAAGTGATTACGAAAATGGTGACTACATAAGAGTAATCATCTGTTGTAATCTGGTCAAGGTCTCTGTTCATACTCGTTACACCTGAGAAATAGCTGTCCACTTCATCCAGCTCAAGACGGTCGAGTTCCTTGTTCACAGTAGCTTCTACATCGTCAAGTACAGCCATGGCTTCATGACTGTACGGGTCGCCGTCCAGTATGACGTTCAGGTTGATTGCCGTGTTATCGGCAAAGCTGTACTGATCGATGGCGCTGTCCAATTCTTCAGAACCTATAAATTCCTGCGGTACGTTGACACCGGTATGATCGACGGCTTCATTATCCGTGACCTCGGTCAATAAACTCTGGATTTCGCCGAGACCTTCATTGGCTTCACCGATGCCGCTGCTGATGTCATCCAATCCCGCGGACATCTCTTCGAGACCGTCGGAAAGCTCGGACATCTGCTCTGAAGCCTGCTGCTGCTGAGTTGCCATTTCTTCATTGGCAGTTTCGACCTGTGTGGTCATTTCATCAAGGCCGGTCAGCACTTCTTCAAGCTGAGCGGCAGCACCCTGCACATCGCCGGTCATCGTCAAATATTGACTGATGCCTTCGAGGCCCTGACTGACTTCACCCAGTCCGCTGCTTAATTCGCTCATATCGCCTGCAGCTATTTCCTGCCCTGAAATTTCTTCGCTGATGCTTGTCAGGTTTGATGAAATTTCCTCCAGTCCGCCGGCAGCTTCATCCAAGCCGCCTGTAATTTCGTCCAGGCCGGAATTCGCTTCATTCAGCTGGTAGCCGACTGAAAGTTCATCTATCGGGTCTCCGGTCGGTCTGGTGACAGTCTGAACTTCCTTGACACCGTCAAGCTTGCTCACTGTATCAGCAACAGATTCAATACGAGTCAGACTTTCACTGTTTACAAGGTCATCGCCATCAGAAAGGATAACCTGGATCGGGAAGATCGTTCCTTCATCAAAACTTTCGCTCACTACATTGGTCGCATGTACTGCCGAGTATGAATCATCCAGTTCACTCAATGAGTCATAGCTCACTTCGTCGTCATAGAAGAATGACAGTACAACAAGTATGGCTATAAGAGAGAAAATGACACGGGTAGGGTGCTTGATCGAAAACGTTCCGAACACTCTCCAGATTTTACTCTCTTTCGTTTCGATGTTTTTAATGCTCGGCCAGAAAATATATTTTCCAAGCAGAGACATAAGGATCGGCAGCAATGTAAACAGCGACAACAGCATGAATGCCATACCGAGTGCCACACCGACAGCTGAACGGTATATTTCAAAGTTTGCAAAGTACAGGACCGCAAATACGACAGCACCTGAGATGCCGCTGATGAATACTGTTTTACCACCTGTTTTAAAAGTGTTTAATGTTGCCTGGTATTTATCATTGTTCTGCAGTTCTTCTTTGAATCTGTTCAGCAGTAAAATACAGTAATCCGTACCTACACCAAATAAAATTACGATTAGAAAACTTTGTGTCTGAGGTGAAATCGGGAAGCCGAACCATTCTACGAACCATCCCACAAAAGACTGGCCGATCAAGTATGAAATCCCGACAACCACAAGCGGTATCAGCGGCGTCACTACAGATCGGAACATGACCAGCAGAACCGCAAGGACGATGATGACAGTGAAGATCTCAGTTGTCTGTATACCGTTCATCGCATCTTCTTCAAGCGTTCTTTGTATCAGTTCATTGGAGGTGATTGAAGTGTCGGCTTCGGTGGGATTCAACTTCTCGATGCCGTTTGCGATTTCCAATATGACATTTTCATCACCGGTATATTCCATCGGAATCATCATAACGCCACTATCTTCGTTGATGAAGCCTTCCTGGAGATCTTCGTTCAGTTCTAGAGGATTGACGATATTGTCAACTTCTTCGACACTTTCCAACTCTTTAATATATGCCTCTATATCCTCCTGATGTTCTGTGACACCATCATCAAATTCAAGAACAAGAGACATCATTTCACTGTCCTGGCCGTGCTTTTCCAAGTATTTACGAGCCTGTTCACTTGGCTGATCATCAGCTAACTGTACATCACCTTTTTCAGTGGCAAGCTGAGTGAGATTTGGAGAAAACATGAACGTCAGTACAGCGAAAGCAATCATCAAAACCGTTACCGGCCATTTAAATTTCAGGATATGTTTCATTCATTCTTCCTCCATCTGTATACTTTAATATTATTTCTGTTGCCTGATGCAACTCTGCTAACTCATCTGCAGTGATATCCTTGATATCTTCATAAATGGAATTTTTAATATTTGATAGGAATTCAACTAACAGCTTTTTTGCATTCGGATTCAGGACGACCAATTTTGAACGGCGGTCATTCGTAAGTTCATTCATTTTAAAAGAAATCAGATTTTTATTGGAAAGTTTCTTCAAAGTGTGAGTTGTTGAACTTTTAGTTGTGTTCAAAGCTTCGGTGAGGTCCGAGGGGGTGGCATGGGTATGAATAAACAGATATTGCAGCACTTCCATCTGCGATCTGGAAATATGTAATTTTGATACAGTATCTGTAACATCATTAAAGATATTTGCATAGCCATATCCGTAAATGTCACGTAAGTTATTTACAGTTTCAGGCATTCTGTCCACACGTATCCCTCCTCATATAGTTTAGCATGTTGTACTAAATTACCACAGAAAAATTTTAGCATTTTTAAAAGGGCGTTTCAATTAATTGCCTGTTTGACAATTTGTCTAATATCGCACAATTGTTTTAAAAATGATATTCTTACAATATAAATAAAAAATGAAGGGTGATCGGATGTTTCAATATCAGTCTCTATTCAGGAAAAATGCGAGTGGCCAGGCAGGTAAAATTATAGGTCTGACAATACTTGCAGCAATTTTTATGATGATCAGCTTTTTTATCATATTTACTCTGGCCATGCTGCCGACTATCGCGATGGGTGAGAGTGTGTGGGTATTATTTTATTTACTGTTTATCTTCTTTTTATTATTTTTATTCAGTATTTTTGTAATCTATCCGATGAGTATAGGGGTCATAAAGTATTTCACTTCGGCTTATACCGGTGAAAGGTACGGCTTTGGTGATCTGTTCTTTGTATTCAAGGAACGCAGGTACGGTAAAGCAATCAAACTGACCATATTGGTAATAATCGGATACACTATTATCAGCTTAGGCCTGTCTCTGTTGATGCAGCTGGCTTTTACAGCGGTCAATCTGCCGTTTTCCGCGCTGATGGGCGGTCTGTCATATGAAAACAGTATCGAGGCTTCTGCAGCGATGATTACGGGACAGATCGGCATCTTCATATTAATGCTGGTGGTGAACCTGTTGCTGCTCCTGGTCATGTATATACCTTATGTGCTGTTGATGATCTACATGTTTCTGGTCTACCTTGTATTCGTGGATCAGCCGCATATACCGACGTTCGATAAATTTTCAATTGCTTTCAAGGTAATGTTCCAGGCCGGGCAGAGTCTGGTAAGACTGTTCTTCAGCAATGTACTGCTGCTCGCGGGTGTGACGATTCTTTATTTTGTTCTTATGCTTGTTGTAGGACTGCTTATCGGCTTCCTGGCGGCAGCGATGGACAGTCCTTTCCTGATTGTACTTATATTGGCTGTTATGGGAGTGCTGTCCCTGATTTTTTACATTTATGTCATGTATCTCATGGTCGGTTCAATCGTTGCCTTTTATTATAAAGGGCGGAATGTATTGGATGAACAGGCTGCAGCAGCTGTGCCGCATGATGCTGTTGAAACAGCCGGTTATGACGAGGGTTACCGTGATGACGAACTCAGACCTCTGGATGACCGAAATTATTAAATTAACTTTGAAGCCCGGATTTTACCGGGCTTTTTTTAATTGAGCTGAAATTCTTTTAATCATCAGTGCGGAGAAGTAACATTAGATTATTGGAATTAACTATTAACATCGGGAGTGAGAATGAATTGAGTGAAAGCAAAAAAGGTATCATCTTTGCCATGGGCGCATATCTTATTTGGGGTTTCCTTCCAATCTACTGGAAGCAGATTGAAGAAATTTCTTCATATGAAATTATCGCTCACAGAGTATTATGGTCATTTGTATTTATGATTTTATTCATCGTTTTTATCGGCAAGTGGAGATACTTCAAAGAAGATTTGAAATTCATTTTCAGTAATAAAAAGAAAGTGATTGCGCTTTTTCTGGCATCAGCAGTAATCACTTCAAACTGGCTGGTATTCATCATCGCTGTTCAGGCCGGTCATATATTGGATGCGAGTCTCGGCTATTACATAAATCCGCTGATCAGCATTTTGCTGGGACTTATCATTTTAGGGGAAAGGTTTTCCAAAGTCGGCTGGGCCGCAATAGTTATTGTGACTGTAGGAGTGGTCTATATGATTGCGGGCCTGGGGTCTGCACCCTGGATATCATTTTATCTTGCTGTCAGTTTCAGTTTATATGGGCTGATTAAGAAAACGATAAATCTGGATGCCGTTTACGCAATGGCGGTTGAAACGTTTGTCCTGGCACCTTTTGCTTTGATGTATATCATATATGTGCAGGCGACAGGCGCCGGTACGTACGGGGTGAATACCGAAAGCATATGGATGATGGGGGCGGGGGCGGTAACCGTAATTCCACTTCTTCTGTTCAGCCTGGGTGTTCAGAAAATTCGCCTGTCCCTTATCGGCTTCCTGCAGTACTTCGCACCGACGATCATGCTGCTCCTCGGTGTTTTTATGTACGAGGAGACATTTACAGATGTTCATGCAGTCGCATATGTGTTCATCTGGAGCGGACTGATCATATACAGTGTGAACAGGTATTTGGCAATGAGGAATGAGAATAAAAAACAATCGAGACGACGTATCAAAAATTAGCATATTATTAGTTAATATTAATTAAGCATGGTATTATTTTATAGAGATTAGGCTTTGAGGAGTTAAATATTAATGAATACTAAAAAATATATGATGATACCAATGCTCCTTCTGTCAGTGTTCTTTACCGCCTGTCAGAATGATTCCGATGAAACAGAACATGAAGTGCCTGAAGACACGACAGAAGACACAGCAGATCAAACCTCAGAAGAAACGACAGAAGAACAAAGTGACGAGCAAAATATAGATGAAGAAAATAATGAGCATGAAGCAGAAGAAACAGAAACGAAAGATGGAAAAGAAGAGGGGACAGCTGAAAATGAAGAGATACTCAATCAGGTGATCGACCGGGCGGAAGACCTGGAAAGCTATGAAGCGCTCATAGACCTGGAAGGGTCTGTTGATGGCGCACCATATGATTTAAATGCTGAAGCTGCCATTAAAGATGGAGATCCGCCTGATCTGTTATTAAAATCCAATGATGAAGTGAGAACGGTCGCAAAAGATGGTTCGACGTATATCTTCACTGGTGATGACTGGGTGGAAACGACCGAGTCCATGAATATTGAGAGTTTATTTTTCGTAACATATGACAGCACATTGAATTCCCTGGCGGAACTGTCAGGACATTTGAGTAAAGAAGAGACGGATGATTCATATCTTTTTACTTATGAAGGATCGAATCAGTCAGTATATCAAGCATTTCAATCACTGCTGGGTTTTGAATTCGGTGCTCTGGATACTTCAGGCATATACAGTGACCTCACAGTCGAAGTGGATAAGGAAGAGCATCTCGTAGAGTATATTGACTATGAAGCATCAGGCGAAGATGCAGAGGGAGAATACTCGATGAACGGTGATGTTGAATTCACAAGCTTTAATGAAGTGGAAGATATAGAACTGCCTTCTGAAATCGAGGAGGATAATTAATAGTCTAGTCTGTAAACATTGAAAACCGAACGGCTCGTGAGAGCCGCTCGGTTTTTTGATGTTCAGGACATCCTGATTCGCATAACTTCATGTTTC
>DEQG01000087.1:19769-27083 GCA_002360325.1 Salinicoccus sp. UBA3372
TCCGAGCGGCTTATTCGAAATGGTCGTCGGAATTCGCACAACTTCTGATTTCCGAGCAGTTTATTCGAATCCAGCCTGCAGGGGCCGCTATCAGTTGATCGGGATCATATAGAGTTCGATAAAATCCCTGTCTTTTTCAAGATCGGGCGGCAGGGAGAGTGACTCACCGAGTGCTTCAAGACGTTCATCGATGGTGAAGCCGGGCTCTTCGGTTGAAATTTCTACGGTGATATTGCCGACAGCCTTGATATAGACTGCTTTGAAGTAGAAGCGGTCAACGATGCCCGAGTTCCGCCATTTCTCCGCATTCACTGTTTCAAGCACTTTTTCAAGCTCAGCTTCATCACTGACCCGGAGCGAGAAGTGGTGGACGCTGCCGAATCCTTCTTTTTCAATTTGGGAAGTTCTGTTTTCTATAATAAAGACCGAGTCCGCGCCAAATTTCACCTCGGCTTCAACAGTTTCATCATCCCATTCACCAACGACTTTCCCGCCGAGCATTTCTAAAAATAAAACCATCGGCTTCAAGTATTGGACGGTAACTTCAACCGCCTTGATGCCGGTGATTGCAAATTCTTCAGATATATCAGCTCCCGCAAATGGTTCTGATTCATCATATTCCGGATCGACGATCAACGCCAGGCGCTGGTTTTCATAATCGGAAAAGTTCATATATGTGTAACCGAACCTTTCGATGGTGCCTTCAGTATATATCCCCTTTTCCTGAAAACGCTCTTTGAAATATTCCAGTGCTTCCAGTGAAGGAACTCTGAAGACGGTTCGTGATATGGAATTTGTACCGGCCTGATATTTGGATGACTGGCCGATTTCAAAAAATGTGATGTCTGTTCCTGGTGTCCCTTTATAATCGGCATAGAACAGGTGATACATGCTCGGTTCATCCTGGTTGACTGTTTTCTTGACCAGTCTGAGGCCCAGTATCTTTGTATAAAAATCATGGTTGTCCAAAACTTCTTTAGTTATTGCAGAGACATGATGCAATCCTTTAACTGACACAAATATCTCTCCTCGGTAAATATGTTACATTTATTATATAATACGAGTACATAGAAGACTAACTTTAGAGGGTGTTGAATATGGAACATCTATTTATAAAAGGGAAGAATAAAAACCCTTATACAATCATTTTATTTCACGGGACAGGCGGACGTGAGACCGATCTGTTGGATGTGGCGGCAACGATAGATTCAAATGCCAATGTATTGAGTCTGCGCGGCAATACCGATGAGAACGGACAGACCAGATTTTTCAAACGGCAAACTCCGGTGGAATTTGATGAAAACAGTCTGAGGGAAGAGGGCAGAAAAGTAAAAGATGCACTTTTATCTTACGAAAAAGAATATGGCATAGATCTCGAGCAGTCTATATTAGTCGGGTATTCCAATGGTGCAAACATGGCAGCCCATCTTCTGCTTAATTATGACCTGTATTTCTTCGGGGCGGTACTGTTGCACAGCGGCTATAAAAGCGAACAGATTCAGAAGGTGGATTTGACTCGTACGAGTGTCATGCTCACTGCCGGGGCAAGGGATATGGTGACTACGGCAGGGGAGTCGTACCAGTTGAAAAAAGAATTGGAACTGCGAGGAGCGATTGCTGAAGTGAAACTCACCGATGGCGGTCATGAAATAGTGCCGGATGAACTGATGGAGGCACATGTATGGTTCCTCGGTCTAAAAAGAGAAGCGGAAGATGAATTTGATAATTTAGGCAAATGATGGGGAGCTGGAGTATGCAGATCATCGATCAGCCAGAACGCAGGGCAATTGCTATGATGCAGATATATTTCTGGGGGTCACTGAGCCTGATCAGATTAAGAAGATCGGATGGAATCAATGACCGCCTTCAAAAAGCACGGGAAGAACACAGAGAAGCATCATCAAAAGACAGAATTTAGAGAACAAAAAAACAGGCATTAGGCCTGTTTTTTATTTTAAATAAGTTTTTTCCAAATATATCGCGAGTCCGTCCTCTTCATTGCTGAATTCCGTAACATCGTCAGCTGCACTGATGACGGATTCTGTACTGTTTTCCATAGCTGTTTTTCTGCCGCACACTTCAAATAGTGGCAGATCGTTCATCGAGTCACCGATTGCATGGACATCTTTTGTCGAAATAGCATATTCTTTCACCAGTGTCTCCAGGCCGGTGCCCTTATCTTTTCCACCCAGCATGATTTCACTGTTATGTCTGCTTGTTTTGTATAAGGAGAAATCCAGGCGCTTCTGCTGGTCGCTCAAATAATCGAACCAGGCGTCTATCTTCTCAATATCCTTGGAAATGAAGAACACTTTCAGCAGTTCATCCATATTCAGTTCGTCGACCCACTGTTCTTCGTTATCCAGTGTCTTGAGCAGCTGCACATGTTCATATTCGAACATTGTTTCAGGCTGCTCCCCGCCGATGTCACGCGCACTGTATTCCTTATCCTGCTTCAGTGTTCTGCCGCCGCTTTCAGCAGTGAATGCTTCATAATAAATTTCACGTTCTCTTGCGGAAGCAAGAACTTTTTCAACCAATGCCCTGTCAAAACGGTAACTGACAATCTTTTCATAATCACTGCCGGAAAGATTGTAGATGCTCATTCCGCTGGCTGCGACAAAGCCTGATAAAGGGACTTCCTCTGGTGTCACTCTGAGAATGCCGCTCTTCGTCCGGCCTGTGGCGATGAAGATCAGCATTCCCTGATCGTGCAGCTTTCTTAAAGCTTCCACGAGACGCGGGGAGTACTCCCCGCGGTTATTTAATATCGTACCATCCATATCCAAAGCGATCGCTTTCATAAATATATCTCCTATAATGTATGATTATTGAATTTATTTGTTAATTAGACTATACCAAATATGTTAAAATGTTTGTTAATTAAATTTATTGGAGTGAGCGCAAGAATTGAATATATACAGGAAATCACTGCTGGACGGTCTCACTATCGGACTCGGCTATCTGCCGGTCGCTGTCGCCTTTGGAATTACGGCAAAGCCGCTGCTCACCGCATTCGAAACTTTTTTGATGAGCTTTATGGTCTACGGCGGTGCGAGCCAGTTTCTGGCGCTTCAGATGCTTTCCGCCTCGAGCAGTGCAGCTGCAGTCATCATTGCCATTTTCGTCTTGAATTCCAGACATTTTGTCATGTCTTTCAAAATCAACTATGATTTGAAAGATGAATCACTTCTTAAGAAACTGTTCATCTCATCCTACGTGACGGATGAATCATTTGCACTGTCTTCAAATGTTGAGGACGAACGGAAAAACTTTATCAACTACTTCATTATCTTTATTACTGCATACATATTCTGGGTTGTTTTTTCCTTCGTGGGATATATGGCCGGGGAAATAATGAGCGAAGAGTGGGTGACTGCCAGCGGCATCGCTTTATATGCACTTTTCATTGCACTGCTGGTGCCGGCCATAAGAACACATCATAAATATTTGATTGTCGCGGTGCTCGGGATGATATTGCATTTCATCTTTTCGGAAATAAACTTCATCCCTTCCGGGCTTGCCATCATTCTGGCGATGGTGCTGGCGGCACTGTTCGGATTAGTTTTGGAAAAAAAGGAGTGATAAGGTATGATAATGTTAATCATTGCGTTATTTCTTGCGACAATCATCACGAGGATCCTGCCTGCATTTTTGGTCGGTGGCCTCGTATTTCCGCAGTGGCTGATTACACTGCTCAATTACATACCATACGCTGCGCTTGGTGTATTGATCTTTCCCGGATTATTGACGGCAGTTGAAACGCCGGGTCAGGGGATTTTAGGCGGCTTATTTGCAATGATACTGGCAATATTCAGGGTGCCGCTGTTTTTTATTGTATTTGGAACGATTATTTTTGTTTACTTTTTAATTTAAAATAGTGAGGGAACATTTATGTCGGATTTCTTGTTTATATTCATCAATGTCATGCTCCCCATCGCAATCATTGTAATTATCGGCTATGTGGTGCAGCTCAGGTTCAAACTGGACCGTGGCACGCTTGCCAAGCTGATGATCAATTACATTATGCCGGTCTTTATTTTCATGAATCTGTTTGAAGCGGATCTGGAGCTTACGCTCCTGATATCTGTACTGCTGTTTCTCATATTATATGCAGCCCTGACATTTGTCCTTACATATTTTATCGGCAGGGCGATTGGGCTCGGACCCGGGCATCAAATACTTTTTACCAACTCGAATCTTTTTTATAATGCCGGCAATTATGGTGTGCCGGTCAACGACCTGGTTTTCAGAAGTGATCCTTTTGCGATGAGTGTTCAGATCATGATGGTCTTTTTTCAAAATATGTTTGCGTACTCATACGGGGTCGTATCTCTCAGAGCTGCGGAATCCGGCAAATGGAAAGCGCTGCTCGGATACTTTAAAATGCCGATATTTTACGGGCTTGCGCTGGGTCTGATATTTAACTTTTTCAATATAGGTGTACCGGCGTCTGTATATATTTCTTTTGACTACATCAGTGATGCTATGATCGGTACTGTACTGTTCATACTCGGTGCGCAGATTGCGGGCATATCGTTCAGACGAATCCGTATAAGTGCTGTTGCTGCGAGCCTCATCAGACTTATCATTGGACCTGCCCTGACAATTATTTTATTATTGTTATTCAATCTGAACGGCGTGGTGGCCCAGGCGATATTGATTACGACGGCGATGCCTTCGGCAGTGAACAGCACCATCATCGCCCAGCAGTACAGTGATGATCCTGAATATGCAGCGGAAATCGTCATGTTCAGTACATTATTCAGCGTGGTGACCATACCTCTCGTCATCTACATCGCTTTGAATGTATTTTAATATTTCTGATATGATAAAATGTAATTACTAAATAGTATTTGGAGGTGGATCTGTCATGGCGAATGCAGAGACGCATTTGGAAGCATATAATATGAATGATTTAAAAAGATTGGCAAAGACCATTTCGGTTAAAAATTATTCTACTTTTAAAAAAGATGATTTGATAAAAGAAATCATTAAACAGCAGAAAAATTCTGAAACGGCGGCATATGCATATAAGTACATTGATGAGGATTCATTTAATACATGGAAAAAATCAGTGAAAAAAGATAAGGAAAAGCGCTACTCGCTTGAGGAAATCTTCGGCCTGTATATTATGGGGTATGCATTTGAGGATACTGAACAGGAAGACCACTTCTTCCTGACAGATACGATCGTCGACCTGTATAAAGAAGTGGATACGACAGAGAACAGGGAAGAAAGGCTCGAAGTCCAGAGAAGATTGAACCTGATCAGAGCTGCACTTCACCTGTACGGCATCGTCAGTTTTGAACAGCTGATTCATTTATTTAAGAAGTATTATGATGAAGACGTGACTTCAAAGGAAATCATCGACTTCCTTGAAGGGTCTCCTTATGACATTTCGATTGATGAGGATAATGCCCAGATAGTGATTGATGATATGAACTATGCCCAATATGAAATGGTCAAAAAGCTTCAGGGTGACAGACCGTATTATGAGCCTGAATTCGGCAAGTTCATCAAGTTCAGCAATCCCAACTATATTGATGAATCATCCAACCACAGGAAGCTGCGTGAATGGATCGAGAAAAATGTAAAGGTTCCCCGTTCCAAACATGAGAGCATCTACATTTCTCTTTTACAGCTGATCATGCGCGGAGAGAAACAGGACGAAATCGTTCAATATTTGATGTCGCTCGATGTTGAATTCAGCAATGTCAACGACCAGCGGGACTTTTTCGACAATATTGCAGGCATCGTTGAAAACACACGCCATTTCAAGTTCAGAGGTCATAAAGAATCAGAATTGAAAACTAAGACAATCGTCAAGGAAGTAAAAGTCGGACGTAATGATCCTTGTCCATGCGGCAGCGGCAAGAAGTACAAGAAATGCTGCGGTGCTTAGTGATGGAAAACCCTGTGTAAAGCAGGGTTCTTATTTATATTGAATTTTCAAAATAATAAAATTAAGGGGGATTTCATGAAACATAATAATTATCCATATCAGAACAGTCGCTACAGTGTATATGCAAAAAACGGGATGGTTGCAACGACACATCCACTGGCAACAGAAGCGGGCATCGAAGTATTGAAGCAGGGCGGTAATGCGATGGATGCAGCGGTCGCGACTGCTGCGACATTGACGGTCGTTGAACCGACGAGCAACGGTATCGGCGGGGATGCTTTCATGATTGCCTGGATGAACGGGGAGCTACACGGCATGAATGCGAGTGGACAGTCTCCGGACAAAGTATCGAAGGAGACTTTGAAGGCGCACAGCTACGATGAAATACCTACATACGGCTGGATGCCGGTGAATGTACCCGGAGTGCCGGCGGCGTGGGCAAGCCTGATCGAAAAGTTTGGCAAGCTCACTTTGAAAGAAGTTTTAAAGCCTGCCATCCGGGCGGCAAAAGACGGTTATGTCATCACACCGACAGTTGCGAAATTCTGGCAGGCTGCACATAAGACATTTAAAAGAGAGGTCGAGAATTTTCCGGAGATAGAGCACTGGTTTGAAGTGTTCGGCGAAGTGGAGCCAGGCGATGTGAAGACATTGCCGAAGCATGCTGAAACTTTGGAGGATATTGCGGATACGAATGCAAAATCATTTTATGAAGGCGATCTGGCCGATAAAATAGTAAAGTATGCGGAAGAAACCGGCGGGCTCATTACCCATCAGGACTTGAAGAATTTCGAAGTGGAATATGTCAAACCGATCAGCATCAATTATAAGGGATATGACATCCATGAAATCCCTCCGAACGGACAGGGCATCGCAGCATTGATTGCACTCGGCATCCTTAAAGATGATAATTTTGCAGAGAAAGACGGGCATTATTACCACCATCAGATCGAAGCGATGAAACAGGCGTTCAGTGATGCAACGGCTTATGTTTCAGACAGCAGTCATATGAAAGTGACATCCGGGGATATGCTGGATGTGGAATACCTCCGAGAACGCCGGAAGGATATTGATGCTTATGCACAGGAGCGTGTGCACGGTGAACTGCCGAAGGGCGGGACGGTGTATCTTGCAACGGCAGATAATGAAGGCAACATGGTTTCATATATTCAGAGCAACTATATGGGCTTCGGCTCAGGTGTTGTCGTTCCGGAAACAGGGATTGCACTTCAGAACAGGGGACATAATTTCTCGCTTGATGAAAACCATCCGAACTATATCGGCGGCGGTAAAAAATCATTCCATACGATTATTCCGGGTTTCATCACGAAAGATAAGAAACCTGTCGGGCCATTCGGTGTCATGGGTGGATTTATGCAGCCGCAGGGTCATCTGCAGGTGGCGATGAA
>DEQG01000123.1:0-1132 GCA_002360325.1 Salinicoccus sp. UBA3372
AACAGTCTCTCTCTCATATAGTTGAACTTCAGCAGCCGGGGAATAAAGACCGGCACGACAAAGTTTCTCAGCCGCTGCCTGTCCACCATGAACTTGAACAGCCGGTCCGTCGTATTGATAAGTGTGCGGGCAAATATGATTCTTTCGCTTTCATACGTATCAAGGACGGATTCCGCAGTCTTTTCTTTCAATACCGCACTCAGTTTCCATGCCAGATTGATGGCATCACCGATGCCGGTGTTCATCCCCTGACCACCGGCGGGGCTGTGAATATGTCCGGCATCACCGACGATGAAGACGCGGCCGGTCCTGAATTTATCTGCGACCCGGTGATGGGAGCGGTAAGAGGAATACCAATTCACTTTCTTTAGCTTAACCGGCAGGATACTCTCTGCATAAGGAATCATTTCGGAAAAATCATCCGGTGCCTCTCCGTGCTTTTTGAATTCTTCCGGTATCAGTCCAATCAGCCTGACCTGATCCATCGTTCTGATCGGAAAGCCGATACAGAAATATTCATCACGGAAGCCGATGGTCGGCCCTTCCAGCACTGTGTCACTCTCGATGTCCGCGACAAAGAAAGTCTGCTTGTATGTGCCGCCTGAAAAATCGATATCCAGCGCCTTTCTTACAGTACTCGATGCACCGTCACAGCCACATATATATGCGAACGTTTTCTTTTCAGTACCGTTTTCATTCTCTATGACAGCTTCCACTGAATCGCCGTCATCCCGGAAACTCTTCAGTTCATGATTCCACCGGACGTCATGCCCGGACGACTTGAGCTCATTTACGAGAATTTTCTCATGCGCATCCTGGGGCAAGATCAGAACATACGGGAAGGCGCTCATCTCCCGGCCCAGCTGCCCGACCGGGATGCGGGACAGATGGTTTTTATTTTTAAAGAAATTGATTTTGTTGACGATGATGCCGTTGACCACGATCTTATCGGCAATCCCAAGCTGCTCATAAAGTTCCAGCACCCTTGCCTGGACAGCCATAGCCCGTGACGTCGTGCCCGGTCCGCTGTCCTTATCAACGATTGTGAAAGGAACGCCCTGTCTGCTTAAAGATATTGCGAGTGCCAGACCGCTCGGTCCTGCCCCTGCTATCAATACTTCCTTCTCCATAA
>DEQG01000123.1:1216-2798 GCA_002360325.1 Salinicoccus sp. UBA3372
CCTCTTTTCCCGCATACATTCACAGCGTTTGGGGAACAGTGCACTATACACAGCAGAATGCCTGGATTTTACAGCTGAAAGTTATGAATTCGCAGAATGAAAATAGTATGTCAATTAAATCAATAGCGAATTTTGACAATTTCATGAATTCACTATAAACTTCAATTACAGTGAATATACTTTTTTTCACCAAATGATTACGGGAGGGGATTATAATGGCTGAACACGATAACGAAGGTAAAGAAAAGGTGTTCTCGAGACGTGATTTTCTTAAAACTTCCGGTGTTGCTGCCGGCGGTATCGTCGGCGGTGCAATGTTCGGGGGTGTAGTCGGCAGCCTGTACCAATCAGATGGGGGCACCGAGACAGAGGAGCCGGAAACAGATACAGAAGGTTCGTCATCAGAAGGAGAAGCTCTTGATGATGCACGCACTTACTTCAGCAGAGGCGAAGATTTTGAAACACTTTCCGCCGCAACTGAAGTCATATACCCGGAGGATGATAACGGGCCTGGTGCCATCGAACTGGGCGTGCCTTATTTCATCGACAGACAGTGCAATGAATTCTGGGGCAGAAACTCAAGAGAGTATATGATGGGGCCTTTTGATTATACCGGAGCGGAAACCCACGGCATCCAGTCAAAGCTTACCCGTGCGGAAGTGCTGCTCGCAGGCGTACGAAAAATGCTTGAAATCAGCCAGGAAGAGCATGATGAAGATTTCGCCAACCTGGAGGAAGACCAGCAGATTTCAATTATGGAAAGTTTCGAAACCGGAGATGTTGAAATGACAGGTGTGCGTTCCGAGGACTTTTTCGCACTGCTGAGAAACATGACAATCCACGGCGTCTACTCCGATCCTGTTTACGGCGGAAACCGCGACTATGCCGGCTGGAAAATGATAGAGTTTCCAGGACCGCGCATGGGTTGGGGAAATGACATTGAATCAAAAGACTTCCAGGTAATAGATCCTGAAGGATTACGCACTTATCAAGGAGGGGGAATGTAAATGGCTGAAGAACTGGACAAAGTTGACGTTGTTGTTGTCGGGACCGGCTGGGCCGGCGGTATCGTCAGTGCAGAGCTCGCAAAAGCGGGTAAAAATGTTGTCGCTCTTGAAAAAGGCGAAGAAAAAGTCCGCAGTGACTATATCGGTGTCAAAGATGAACTTAGATTCGACAACCGCTATGACATTATGCAGAACTTGAAAGCCGACACAGTCACATCTCGTAATGAAACAGATGAGACAGCCCTGCCGATCAGGTCGCCGGAGACGATGCAGATCGGCATAGATACAGGCGGAGCCAGTGTCCACTGGGCAGGCGCCACATATCGTTACTGGCCATATGAATTTGAAATGCGCAGTCAGACGATTGAGCGCTACGGCGAGGATAAAATACCGGATGAAATGAACCTGCAGGACTGGGGCATTACATACGAGGAGATGGAACCCTATTACGAAAAATGGGAAGACACAGCAGGCATCGGAGGCGAACAGGACCCGCTTGCTCCTGAACGCAACAAACCGTGGCCGAACCCGCCGATGAAAGAAACTCCGTCATTAAAATTATTTAAAGATGCTGC
>DEQG01000123.1:2902-4899 GCA_002360325.1 Salinicoccus sp. UBA3372
AATGCATGCATGTACTGCTCGTACTGTACTCGTCACGGTTGTGACTTTGATGCAAAATCAGATCCGATTGCAACGGTGGTCAAAACGGCAAACCGCCATGACAACTTTGAACTCAGACACAGAGCGAATGTGCGACGTGTCCTGTATGATGAAGATGAAAACCGTGCGACAGGCGTATTGTACGTGGATGAAAACAGCGGTGAAGAATTCGAACAGCCGGCGGACGTCGTTGTCCTCGCTGCATTCGCATTCTCAAACAACCGTCTTCTCATGCTTTCAGATATCGGTGAGCAGTACGATCCGGAAACACAGGAAGGGACGCTCGGACGTAACTTCAACGGACAGTACAACCATGCTTTCCATGGTGCGACAGGATTTTTTGAAAATGAAAAATTCAACCTTTACATGGGTGCAGGCGCCCTAGGTGCAACACTGAGCGACTACGCAGCGGATAACTTCGACCATAGCGACCTTGACTTCCTTGGCGGCGGCGCCATCGAACTCAGACAGTACGGTTTCGCTGCAATATCGAGCAGTAACAACGTACCTGAAGGCACACCGGGCTGGGGCAAAGAGTATAAAGAACAGTCCCTGCATTATGCGCACCGTACACTGACCATCTGGTACACTGCGAATGCAATGTCCTACTCCCACAACTATGTGGACCTGGACCCGAACTACAATGATGAATACGGCGATCCTTTACTCCGTGTAACATATAAATTTGGAGACAACGAAAGAAACATCGCAGAGTTCGGCATTGAAAAATGTACTGAAATCATGGAAGAAATGGGTGCCGACATCGTCGAGCCCGGTTCAGTACCCGACGAATTCAACCACAGCTATACAGGCGGCCACTATACAGGCGGCGTCGTCATGGGAGACGATCCGGAAACTTCTGTCGTCAACAGCTACTTGCAGATGTGGGATGTCGACAACCTGTTCGTTGTAGGCGGTTCCGCCTTCCCTCAGCACGGCGGACACCATCCGACTCCGACGATCGCTGCACTGGCCTACCGTGCAGCAGAAGGCGTCCAGATGTATATGGATGAAGAGCAAGGACAGCTTGTACAGGCAAACAGCAGGCGGAACAGAGTTTAAAATAACTATAAAGATGCCCGGGATCAAAGTTCACCTTTGACCCGGGCTTTTTAAATTCTCCTGTAATATGGACTTTGCCCCAAATAATATATCCCTGATGCTGAAATCGAGCGTAAGCTTACTGTTTTATCTTATAAATTGAAAGAGAAGATCATCATATCTTTTACTTTTTTTAAGCCCCGGTCAGGCACCTTCCGCCATATCACGTCTCTTATAGCCGATATAACCAATGACCATTAAAACAATGCTGACTGCTGTAATGGTAATAAAGACCGGGAAATCAAAACTTTCCACCGGCATCTGTGGCAGCCAGTTCTGAATAGCCGTTTTAGAAAACCAGTCTGGAAAGTCCACTATACCGCCAAAGTAACTCAGCATAAATGAATAAGCCAAATATACATACACCAGTTTTCCGGCACCCGGCGCCCAGCCGATGATCAATGCGGATAACCCGGTATAGAACAACACTGAAGGCCATAAGTTGAAGCCTGATGCAAAGAAGTCCATCATTCCCATCGGTGTATCACTTTCCATGAATGAAAGCGCCGTGCCCCCAAGACCGGCTACTGATAATAAAGTCCCAAGCACACCGGCAAAAATTGCGAGACCCACTGTCGTCCAATACAGTTCCGTACGTGACACTTTTGTGGAGAATATCTGACTGAGGTGTGACCTGTTCTCCTCGGCAAACAACTTGTTTATAATTACAATCGGTAAAATTGAAGCAAGTACTACCATCACCATTATGATTGTAGATGTAAAGGACTCTTCGAGTGATACCCCCGCCTGGGTAAACATCTGCTGCATGACTTCATTACTTTCAAGGAACGTCTGCATGTCTCCGTAAATCGAACCGTAGGCGGCACCCATTACAAGGAAACCGATGAACCAGCCGA
>DEQG01000123.1:4969-7642 GCA_002360325.1 Salinicoccus sp. UBA3372
CTTTGCATGCGCTCTGCCTTCTCTTTCAGGCAGATAGCCAGCACCCATATCACGGTTGCCCTCAAGCGCAAATGCGATAATGACAACAGCCACACTGAAAATGAGTGCAAAAATAAGCGGCATCCAGTCATTGTCCGTAAAAGGATAAGTCAGATAAGTCCATCCCATCGGATTGATCATCGACCAATCCGGATTCGACACATCCGTTCCTGCACGTGCCATATATAACACTCCGACAACCGCAAGGGTGATACCTGTTGCCCCGGAGGAATTCGGCATGAGCTGCGCAAATAACAAGCCCAGCACTGCACCGAGAACACCTGCAGCACCAACTGATGCACCAAATAAAAATGACCCTTCCACAGTAATCGTGTCAGCATTGAAACTGATCATGACCACGCTGATGACAACGGCCAGCAGCACATTGATAAGCACTGTTTCAGCCATAGTGGCCAAAGAATTTGCCTGACGGCCGATCTGAAATGATCTGACCAGCTCTGTCAGACCGAGGTCTTCCTCTTTACGTGTATGGCCGACCACATGGAGGAGCGAAACAATCATAGTGAACAGCCCGCAGAACAATAACATTTCATGGGCATACATCGCACCCAGCGTATAATCGGCGGCAGAGTCGGCCGGTGACGGTCCAACCATGGAAATCATGGCGGGATTCTGCATCGTTTCATACATCCCGGCCAGACCATCTCCTTTGGCAAGCTCTTTAAAAGCCGGGATGAAGCCGGCTGAAAATAAACCGATACCCAGAACCCAGATGATGATTTTTTTCCAGTCACGCTTTAAATACTGCAAGAAAAGTATATGCCAGCGTGCAAATTTTTCTTTCATTATCATTAGCCCCTTTCACATTCAGCCCTCATAATGACGCATGAACAAGTCTTCAAGTGTCGGTGGTGATGAATCGAACTTTACGACATCCAATTTTCCTGCCGCCAATAATATTTCGTTTAAATGCTGCTGTTCGGCAGAGAATGTGGCCTTGTTGCCGTCCTGCTCAAAATCAAACACACCGGCAACATCCGCCATCGCCGAGACGTCCCCCTTCGTCTCCATCTCCACCGTTGAACGTGTCAGATAACGCAGTTCATCAAGCGTCCCCGTTTCAACAATTTCTCCCTGACGGATGATGACCACCTTATCTGCCAGACGCTCCACTTCGCTTAAAATATGAGAGGATAAGAGGATCGACTTCCCTGCACTTTTCAGTTTCTCAACTTCTTCCTGGAATATGGATTCCATCAGAGGATCGAGCCCTGACGTCGGTTCATCAAATATATATAAATCCGATTCCACGGATAAAGCCGCAATGAGGCCGACTTTCTGCCTGTTCCCTTTCGAGTAGCTCTTCGCCTTTTTCTTCGGATCCAGTTCAAACCGTTTAATCAGATAGTCGCGCCTTTCCTTATTACCGCCGCCATGCAATTTAAGGAACAGATCGATGATTTCTCCACCTGTCAGACTGCCCCATAAAGTCACATCACCCGGCACATAGGAAATACGTTTATGAATCTCCAGACTGTTTTTCCAGACATCCTTTCCAAAGATTTCAGCATTGCCGGCATTCCTCTTGATGATGCCCAGCAGAATACGAATGGTTGTCGATTTACCGGAACCGTTCGGGCCGATAAAGCCGACCACTTCACCCGCTTCAACCGTGAATGTCACATCACTCAGCGCCTTAGCCTTGCCAAACGTCTTTTGCACACCTTCCACTTTTACCACTTCTGTCATAACAATCCACCCCGCTTAATGTTTCAAATCATTTATAAAAACTGTACTTAAGTATTTCGCTGTAACGTTCCCATTCTTCCAAATACCTTTCACCAAACTCACTTAGGTCTTCAAAACTGTTTAGCTGTCTGACTGTTTTATCCCCGTAACCTGTCATTGTCCAATTCAGAATTTCTATCGCCTTTTCAACGTCAACATCTTCCCGGAACAATGAATAATCAATATTCTCGTATAATCTTTTCTGACTTTCGCTGTAGACGGGATCCAGTTTCACTTTGATGGCCTCTCTCACCGTTTCCGAATCTTCAGCCACTGCGGCTGTCAATAGATCAAACAGATGCGGAAACTCCATCTGCACATATAACTTCCTTATTCCGATATTATGAATTCTGTTGAACAAATCTCCATCCTTCAGATCGATGTCATCTATAATCTTATCGACAACCTGCAGGCTGTAATCCAACAGAAATAAATAAAGTTCTTTTTTATTATTGAAGTAGTTGAACAGTGATCCTTTCGAAATTCCGGCTTCTTCAACGATTGCGTTCGTCGAAGATTTATCAAATCCGCTTGTGACAAATTCTTTGATTCCTGCATTAATGATGCGCTCCTGCTTTTCCTGTTTTAAGTTATAAAATGAAGGATTGATGGCCACATCCCCCTTTCGGCCATTATTTTATGACCATCCTGGTCAATTAGAATATAACATGATTGACCGGAGTGGTCAATATCGATCCATATAAATAAACGCCCGCCGGCAACTTACACCGGACGAGCGTCTATGGTTTATCCTCTTATTTATTTAATGAACGCTTCGGGACATGGCTGTAATCATTCGAATATTTATCCAGTCAGTCCTGATGCTCTTCAGCACTTTTAACATAGTTATTAAGCGGCAGTGCTTCCACGGCAATCAAGTCATAA
>DEQG01000016.1:0-1052 GCA_002360325.1 Salinicoccus sp. UBA3372
AGAGTAGGACGCTGCCAGGCAAACTTTTAGAGACCCTTTGCGGTCTCTTTTTTTGTATAATGAGATTAAAGTATTTTTATTTCAAACAGGTGATTATATGATAAAAATAAAAGCAGACAATATTGAAGAGACAAAGAGGATAGCAAAAGTATTTGCCGATAATATTGCAAATAATGATGTTTTACTTCTGAGGGGGGACCTGGGTGCGGGTAAGACGACATTTACCCAGTCTCTGGGGAAATTTCTTGGTGTGAGGCGAAAGATGACGTCTCCGACATTCAACATCATTAAAAGTTATGAGGTGGAATCATTCAAGGTCCATCATATGGACTGCTACCGTCTCGAATTCAGTGATGAGGACCTGGGTTTTGATGAATATTTCGGCAATGGTATCGTTATTGTGGAATGGCCGGATTTTATAGATGAATATTTACCGGAGAATGTCATTAATATTACGATTACGCACTATGGTGATGGTCGTCTGTTTGAAATAGAAAATATGAATTTGAATGACAAAATTATGGAGGCATTAGATGAAATCTCTTTTGATTGATACATCGAACAAAGTAATATCACTGGCGATTAATGATGATGGTATTAACATAGCAGAGATTAATGCCAACGTGGCACGGCCTCATTCAGAAACACTGATGGTGTATATCAACCACCTGTTTGAGTATGCAGGAATGAATAAAAGCGAGATTGACCGGATTATCGTTGCTCGTGGACCTGGATCGTATACCGGTGTCAGAATCGGTGTCACCGTGGCTAAGACTCTTGCATTCAGTCTGAAGACCGGGCTGTATTCTGTGTCTTCATTATTTGTTCTCGCAGCTTCATCGGATCAACGGGGTGTTGTGGTTCCTCTCTTTGATGCAAGAAGGGGCAATGTCTTTACGGCAGCCTATAAGTTTAACGGAGATGACTTTGAAGAAATCATGGCTCCGGCACACGTGTCATTTGATGATTTAACAGAACAATTGAAAGATGAAGATGCCGGTTTTTATGGAAATTCGACTGAACAGTTTAAAAACGTGGATGGGTTTGCTCAT
>DEQG01000016.1:1147-6790 GCA_002360325.1 Salinicoccus sp. UBA3372
AAGAATCAGTAAATATAAGAGAAATGACAATTGAAGATATTGATGCTGTACATCTGATAGAAACAGCTTCTTTTACAAAGACCTCGTGGACTAAAGAGGCTTTTTTAAGAGAGCTTGGAGTGAACAGGTTTGCACATTATTTCGTTATGGAAAAAGACTCAGAGATCATTGGCTACTGTGGTCTTTGGCTGATTCTGGACCAGAGTCAGATTACAACAATTGCAATAAGGGATGATCAGCGGGGCCTCGGCCTGGGTCATGCTTTACTCAAGTTTGTTAAGGATTATGCTGCAGAGTCGACGAAGACTTTGTCTCTTGAAGTCAATATCGATAACGACACAGCGAAAAATCTGTATGAAAAAGAAGGGTTTTCCTATGGAGGAATACGTAAAGATTACTACGGGCCCGGAGAGGATGCACATGTGATGTGGGTGAAGCTGGATGAATAAAGACATTACAATATTAAGTATAGAAACAAGTTGTGACGAAACAGCATGCAGTATAGTGAGAAATGGTCATGAACTGTTGTCGAATATCGTTGTCAGCCAGATTGAAAGTCATAAACGCTTTGGCGGTGTTGTGCCTGAAGTGGCTTCAAGACACCATGTGGAGACCATTACAACGGTCATTGAAGAGGCGCTCGAGCAGGCGGGCCTGACACCTCGGGAATTGGATGCTGTAGCGGTTACAGAAGGTCCCGGACTGATCGGCGCGCTTCTGGTCGGCATCAATGCTGCAAAAGCTTTCAGTTTCGCATATGATCTGCCATTGATACCTGTGCATCATATCGCAGGGCATATTTATGCCAATCAGCTGGAAGAAGAGTTAACGTTTCCTCTGATGGCTCTGATTGTTTCAGGCGGACATACAGAGCTGATCTACATGAAAGATCACCTGAGCTTTGAAGTAATCGGTGAAACACGTGATGATGCTGTCGGAGAAGCTTACGACAAGGTGGCACGGGTCATCGGTCTGCCTTACCCGGGCGGTCCGCATATAGACCGACTGAGTAAAGAAGGCCAGGATACATTCAATTTCCCAAGAGCATACCTGGAAGCAGGCAGCTATGACTTCAGTTTCAGCGGCTTGAAATCTGCAGTGATCAATTCTCTCCATAACCATAAGCAGAAAGGTCTGGAAGTGAACGAGAAAGATGTTGCAGCTTCATTCCAGCACAGTGTCGTCGATGTATTGACAAATAAAACCATGGAGGCCATTGAAGAGTACAAAGTAAAAGAATTGATCATCGCCGGAGGCGTCGCTGCAAACAGCGGGCTCAGGGCGAAATTTGAACAACTGACCAGAATGCAGGATATCAGTCTGCGCATCCCTGAACTGATGTTCTGTACTGATAATGCGGCCATGATCGGTGCAGCTGCTTACCAGTTATATTTAAAAGAACATTTTACAGGACTTGATCTGAACGGACGGAATTTCATTGATATAGAAGAGTATGCCAGATAATATATTATCCCCGGTCTACAATGCAGACCGGGGTTTCTTATTCTCATTCTTCAGAAATGAAACATTTTTTGGAAATTATGTTTGGCATAGTATTCATACTCTGATATTTGACTTAAAACAGAGTATAGTCCTTATCTGGAGCAGGGGGGAAACTGGTCCTTGGACCTTGCGGCATAGACTAACCTAATTATTTGAGACAATATAAAACACCTTCGAAATGGTACAATGAGCATCAAGTACTGAATCGGAGGTGTTTTTGCATGGGCAAAAACGTATATTCAAGTGAGATCAAGTGGGCAGTGGTCAAAGCGAAAATAGCAGGAAAATTGAATGTTTAATAAAGAGCATCCCTGAAAATTATTCAGGGATGTTTCTTTCGTATTCCGATTTTAGTATCGAATAGTAGACATCATTAAAATATTCTCCTTTTTTCCACTTATGAACATGACGGAGCACGCCTTCTTTTTTCATGCCCAGCCGTTCAAGTACTTTTCCTGAGGCAGTATTCCGTTCATCGGACATGGCAGCAATACAGTCCATGCCGAGGAGCTCAAAACCCAATTTTAAAATAGCTTCCCCGGTTTCAGTCATATAGCCATTGCCGTGATAATTTTTATTCAGCGTATAGCCGATGATTCCCCTTGAATTTTCAGTTTTTCTTCTCAGTTCGATAGTCCCGATCATCTTTCCATTTTCCTTCAGTTCAATACCGTATTTGCCAAGCGGTTGTTCAGTGAAATGATTGATTATGGCTTCTTCGGTGTCAGCAGGTGAACGGTGCCGGTCAAATACATAGTAGGTGGTCTCTTCATCAGAAGCATACTCATGCATATCTTCAGTGTCTTTTAATGTCACCGGCCTTAAGATCAGCCTTTCAGTTTCCAGCCGGTTATGCTTTGCCAAAAGTACTTTATAACTATCCAATTGAATCCCCCGTTTCTCTAGTGTAATTAATTTCTCTTAATTATAACAAAATAAATATCTGCAAATCACAGGTGAGCGGTATTTTTAAAATCAAATAAAATTATTGCAATAATTTAGAAAACGATTATAATATACACAACTGCATATTCAGGTAGAAGAGTAGTCTGTGAAAATTTTCAGCGAGCCGGGGGCGGTGGGAGTCCGGCAATGTAAGCAGATGAACCGCACTACATGTAACCGGTGGCGACACCGTTATCAATTGAGAGTATATTTGGAGTGGTACCGTGAGCAATTCACCTCTGTAGAGAGGTGGATTGTTTTTTTATTTTATAGGAGGGATTTAATGTTCAAAGAATATATTGCTGAAGATTTACATAAGATTTTAAAACAAGATTTGGAGTATGAAGAAATAGTGGAAATTCTTGAGGTGCCTGCCAATGAGGATTTTGGAGACTTTTCATTCCCGACTTTTACACTGGCAAAATTATTCAGAAAATCCCCAAAGGATATTGCCGAGGATATCAAAGGGGAGTTTCAGAGTGAGCTGGTGGTAAAAACAGAAGTGATTAACGGCTTTGTAAATTTTCATATTGATAAACTGAAGGGCAGTAGTCTGGCCGTGAATGAAATTGGGAGAGACGGTTATGGTAAGACCCAGCATTTACATGGACAGAAACTGGTGATGGACTTCTCCAGCCCGAATATCGCAAAACCCTTTTCCATGGGGCATCTGCGCGCAACGATACTCGGAGATTCCCTATCGAAAATACTTAGGCAGAATGGTGCGAAAGTCACAGGCATCAATCACCTCGGAGACTGGGGCACACAGTTTGGAAAGCTTATCGTTGCCTATATGAAGTGGGGAGAACAGGCAGCTGTTGAAGCTGACCCGATAAAAGAACTCTTTAAGCTTTATAAGCATTTTCATAAAGAGGCTGAAAAAGACCCGGTTCTTGATGATGAGGCGAGGGAAGCTTTTAACAGACTTGAACTTGGACATAAGGAATATACAGAACTCTGGCAGTGGTTCAGAACTGTCTCGCTGGAGGCATTTCAATTGCTGTATGATCAGCTGAATGTGTCGTTCGATCATATTCAGGGAGAATCCTTCTATAATGACCAGCTGTCCCGGACTGCAGAATTGCTGGAGGAGAAGCAATTATTGGAATATGACGACGGTGCGTACATCGTCAGACTGAGTGATACGCCACCGGCCTTAATCAAAAAGAGAGATGGGGCATCGTTGTACATTACCCGTGACGCAGCAGCCATGCTTTACAGAGTCGAAGAATATAAAGCTGATAAAATACTGTATGTTGTCGGACAGGAACAGTCCGTTCATTTTGAGCAGCTTTCACAGCTCGCAAAACTGCTGGATGTCAAAACTGACATAGAACATATACCATTCGGACTGATATTGAAAAACGGCAGGAAGATGTCCACGAGAAAAGGTGAAGTTGTTTTATTGGAAGATATTATTGTGGATGTAAAAGAAAGGGCACTCGAAGTGATCAGCGACAAGAATCCGGAACTTGAAGACAAAGCGCAGGCGGCCGGTAAAATTGCAATCGGTGCGATAAAATTCCATGATCTGAAAAATGACCGCATGAACAGCTATGACTTCAATATTGAAGATATGCTGAAATTTGACGGAGAGACCGCAACTTATGTGATGTATACCAACTCCCGGATCCAATCGATATTAAGAAGAAATAAAACCGGTACTGACAGTGATTTCGTATCAGAAGAAAACATGTGGCCGATATTAAAGCATATGTCCGCATATGAAGATGTACTGAGAGAAGCGGCCAATCGATATTCACCTTCGGTCATCTGCAAGTATGTGATGCAGCTGTGCAGACTTTTCAATACGTATTACGGACAGGAAAGAATAATCGGCAGCAGTAATGAAAAATCCAAGCTGATTCTGCTTCAGCTTATCTCCCGTAATATTAAACAAGCGATGAACCTGCTCGGAATAGAGGCGGTGGACAGTATGTAGACTTGGACTATGAATATTAATGTTCGGGAGAAGACTGTCATTTGCTTTCATGATTTCGGTATTTTCAGAAGCAGTGCACTTGCCATCGGTCTGGCGATGTTCCTCATGTTTGCGGGAATGACAGCAGCGCAGGCACTGGCAGATATGAGTGGTCAAAATTCATTTTATTTGCGAATACGGATTTATCGATGTACTATAATTTTTTCGGTCCGATAAAGGAAGAGATGGCTATCGGGTTTTCGACAGGTGTAATTGTGGTTTATATGATTGTATTCATCATGGCCGCATGGACGGTATTCACTAAACGTGACGTCGCCTGATTAAAAGATTGAATATATTATAAAAGCGGAGGCCGTTCCCGGTCTTCGTTTTTTATCGTGTTCAAAATAATAAAGCGAACATACATTCAATAAAGTCGAATGCAACATACATTCAACGTTGTCAACAGGGAACGTTTGTTTTATCCACAATCTGTGGATAACCTGTGGAGTAAACCACATTTGGTTTTGGATAAGTATTCAACAATTGTGGATTTCAATGTGTATAACTGTGCAAAACTTTGTGGATAGTGTGGATAAGCCATTAAAAACTTGATTTAATCACTTACGGGCTGTGCATAACTTTGTGATGAAGTATAGTTCTGTTAAATTACGTTATACACCGAACACACGTCTAAAAAAAGAAACGTCCGGTATATTGACCGAACGCTTCTATATTTCCGATAATTGTTCTTCGCTGTCCGCCCATTGTTCCATGACGATTTCCAATCTGTCATTTCTGGCTATCAGCTGTTCGTTGAGCTCAGCTGATTTTGTATAGTCGTTATAAACTACCGGATCCAGCAGCTCATTTTCTATTTTTTTTATATCTTCTTCCAGACCGGCTATCTCCTGCTCAAGCTTTTTAACATGTTTCTTCAATTTGCCGATCTCATTACGCTGTCTTTTTTGTTCTTCATAGCTGAGATTGCCCTTATTTTCTGAAGATGTTTCTTTTGTTTCAGGTTCCTGAGTTAATTTCAACTCTTCTTTTTTATGAAGGAAGTAATCATAATCCCCGTCTACAAGGAATAGTTTCTCTTTTTCCATTTCCAAAATACGGTTCGCTATTCTATTGACGAAATATCTGTCATGAGAAACGAATATGATTGTGCCTTCAAAATCATCGAGTGCATTTTCAAGAACTTCCTTGCTGTCGATGTCCAGATGGTTCGTCGGCTCATCGAGTATAAGTACATTATTTTTTTCAAGCAT
>DEQG01000016.1:6884-7546 GCA_002360325.1 Salinicoccus sp. UBA3372
GTGAATAAAAACCGGCCTAATATTTTCCTGATATCACTTTCCTTCATCTCAGGGTATTCGGACCACAGTTCTTCCAGCACATTTTTATTGGAAGTGAATTCGGCCTGTTTCTGGTCGTAGTAGCCTATCGAAACATTGGTACCGTAGACGATTTCGCCCGCTTTTTTCGATATTTTCCTGGCTATCGTCTTGACCAGTGTGGATTTTCCGATACCGTTTGGACCCAGTATCGCAAGTCTGTCTCTTTTTTTCACGCTGAAGTTTATATTGCTGTTCAGCACTTCATCGTAGCCGATGGACAGGTCATTGATCCTGAGTACATCATTACCGCTTTCGCGTTTGATGCCGAAGCTGAAATCGGCATTCTTATGATCCTGTCTCGGTGCGTTGATAAGTTCCATCATCTCGAGTTTCTTGCGCCTGTCTTTTGCCATGCCGCTGGTGGAAGCACGGGCGATGTTTTTTTCGACAAATGTTTCGAGACGGGATATTTCTTTTTGCTGACGTTCATACTGCTTCATGGTCAATTGGTAACGTTTTTCTTTCTCAACAACATATTTGGAGTAGTTTGTATGATAGAGTGTACCGGTTCCAAGTTCCACCTCATATATTTTATCGACGGTTTTATCCAGGAAGTATCTGTCATGACTGATGATGACGAC
>DEQG01000016.1:7625-16081 GCA_002360325.1 Salinicoccus sp. UBA3372
GGTTCATCGAGAAGCAGCAGGTCAGGCTTTGAAAGCAGCATTTGGGCAAGTGACAGACGTGTCTTCTGGCCGCCTGAGAATTCATCAACAGGACGATCCAGGTCGGTCACATCGAAATTCAATCCGGTCAGTACCATTTTGATATTGGAATCAATGTGGTAGCCGTCCTGATTTTCAAAGGAATTTTGCAGTCTTTCGAGCTTATTCACATAGTCCTGGTATTTCTCATGGGTATATTCATTATTTTCAAGCCACAGAGTGACTTCGTCCATTTCATCTTTCAGTGCCAGTAACTTTGCAAATGGCCGCCTCATCTCTTCCAAAACGGTCAGACTGGATTCCAAAGTCATCTGCTGGGTCAAATATCCGACGGACGTTCCTTTTGGCATGGTGAGATTCCCGCTGTCATAGCTCATTTCACGTGCCATGATTTTCATCAGAGTGGTCTTGCCTGCACCGTTCTTTCCGACTATACCTATATTTTCTCCTGATTTGATTTCCAAAGTGACTTTTTCAAAAACCAGATCAGTGACAAAAGATTTTTTTAAATTGGATAATTGCATTACAATCATAAATTTCCCTCACTTTCCTTATAGTTTACATGAGAATACTCAAAAAAACGATGGCAATTCATTTGCAATAGTAGGAAGGGATGGACTGTTTATGCTATAATAATGACATTAGTCAATGGGTAGGTGTAAATGATTGTGAATACAAAAAAGAAAATTCCAAACGCAACAATGAAGCGGCTACCTCTTTATTACAGATACTTTAAACAAGCGGAAGAAGCAGCTACTGACAGAGTATCATCAAGGGAGATAAGTGATGCTTTGGATATTGATTCAGCCACTATCCGAAGAGATTTTTCTTATTTTGGAGAACTTGGTCGTAAAGGGTATGGCTATAACGTAAAAAGTTTATTGAATTTCTTCATGGAACATATCCAGGGTACTGACAAGAAGAACATTGTGCTGGTGGGAGTAGGGAATTTAGGCAGTGCGTTACTGAATTATAAATTTAATAATTTAAGTGATAAAATGAATGTAGTCGCAGGTCTCGACAACAATGAAGAACTGATCGGTACAAAAATTAATGATGTAACAATCCATCATTCAGATGAACTTGAGTCCATCATTAAAAAAGGGAACGTAGAAGTTGCGATACTGACTTTACCGGTATCAGCAAGTCAGAAAATGGCTGAAAGACTTGTTGATGCAGGCATAAAAGGCATTTTGAACTTCACACCGACGAGATTGGATTTAGATAAAAAGATTTATGTACATAACATTGATTTAGGTGTTGAATTACAAGCATTATTCTTTTATATGAAGAACTTATAGAAAGGGGAAATAATTATGTTTACATTCTTATTACCATCAACTTTGATGATGGCTGTCGGTCCCGTCAGTCTGATCGTAATCGCTGTAGTGGCACTGATCATTTTCGGACCTAAAAAACTGCCGCAGTTCGGAAGAGCTGTCGGTTCAACTTTGAAGGAATTTAAAGATGCAACTAAAGGTTTGGCAGATGACGATGAAGACGAAGAAGATGAGAAAAAGAAAGAAACTAAGAAAATTGAATCAGAGTCATAATAATAGTGGTGGCGAAAGCCACCTTTTTTTAAGAGGTGAATCAACTTATGCAAGATGAAGAAAAGAAGGATATAATGGAGCATTTGGATGAGCTCAGAAAAAGGCTGCTCATCATAATGTACTTTTTTCTTGCTGCATTGATTGTGGGCTTTTTTTTATCCCAACCTTTAATCTATCAGATGCAGAATGCACCTTGGACAGCAAACATTCAGATGCATGCGTTTCAGGTGGCAGATCCGATTAAAATATACATAATGGTTATCATAATCATCGCATTTGTCATTATTTTACCTGTAATACTTTATCAGTTATGGGCCTTTATTGCGCCGGGACTTTACAGTAATGAGCAGAAACTGACTTTGAGCTATATTCCGATAGTGATGATTCTGATGCTGATCGGTATGGCATTCAGCTACTTCATCGTCGTGCCATACATTGTACAGTTCACTTTTGATCTGTCAGCCGATATGGGAATCGCGACGACAATCGGGATTAACCAGTACTTCGCTTTCCTGTTCAGTACGGTTCTGCCATTCGGTGTGATATTCCAAATGCCGATTCTGGTCCTCTTTTTAACACAGCTGGGTATGATTACACCCATGTTCCTTAAGAAGAACAGGAAATATGCCTATTTTATATTATTCATCATAGCGGCGATTATTGCGCCGCCGGACTTTATGACACATATAATTTTAACGATCCCGATGATTTTGCTTTATGAAGTCAGCATCGTTATTTCTAAATACGGTTATAAGAGATATTTGAAAGCCGAACAGAAAGCACTTGAAGAATCTTTGGATGAAGACTAGGGGGTAAAGTGTTGGACAGACATGAAAATATCCAATTAAAAGCGTTAGAAACGATGAGTCATAACGATTTAATTTCGTATATTGAACATGTTAACAGCTGCCCATGGCGTCAGAAATATCATGTACAGAGTGTGATTGGTTCAATCAATGCGCCGGCTGCAGTGTTTTATGACGACATCAATGAAAAATATCATCTGTTTTATACTTGGCTGCCTCTGCCGGATGAGGAAGAACAGCACTGGTACCATGTAACATCAAAGGATCTGGCGTCATTTACCAATGAAGGACTTAAATTAAAACCTGATACTCTCTTTGACGATAAAGGTCTTTCCTCAGGTTCGTCAGTCAGCATCGAAGGCCGGGAACATATCTTTTATATCGGCCGTTCCTTGTCCCGGCAGTCATTTAAATATAAACAACTGATTGCACATATGGACGAACGGTCCAGATTGATCAAGCATACTGTGCCTCTGATTGAAGATTACGAAGATCGGTTCAGGCAGTTCAAAGATTCTGAAGTAATAATGAAAAATGGCAAATATATTATATTGATCGGTGCAGAGTCCCGCAGTGAGAATGGCTGCATTGCAGTGTTTGAAGCGGATAATGAGTCCGATTTTGAATACAAAGGTATTCTGGAAACAGACCTGGAAGAATTCGGCTGGCTGTGGGAGTATCCCGACTACTTTTCTGTGGACGGCAGAGACATCCTGGTGTTTTGCCCTCAGGGCGTCGACAGATACGGCAATTATTTCAGAAATAATTTTCAGTCAGGTTACCTCGTCGGACAAATCGACTTCGATGATTACTCCATGAATCATGGTGAATTTAAAGAATTTGATGCGGGTTTTGATTTTTATGCGCCTAAAGTGTTTACCGATCAGGATGACAGACAGGTCGTCATAGGAAACTTGAGCATGCCGACGACAACATATCCGACAGAAAAATTTCATTATGGCCACTGCCTGAGCATTCCTAGAGTTTTGAATGTAGAAGGAGAAAAGGTCATACAGACACCCCATCCTGATCTGGTCAATTTAAGAGAGAATGAAGTGACTGCCCTCGGTTATTTTAAACAGTACAATAAACGCATGATAGATTTTTACGGTGATGCCTACGAACTCATCGTGGAATTCAATGATTACGATGCGAGTGAAATTTATTTGAACCTGCGCGTGGGCAAAAGAAATGAAACGCGGCTGATTTATAATGTCGAAGAGCGTATGTTCAAACTCGATACTTCTTTCAGTGGTGAGTATCCTGAAGGTGTAGAGGAATGCGAGCGGCATGTGTACCTTGACAGTCCGCTGAACAAACTTCAAATATTCATGGATGTTTCAAGCCTGGAGATCTTTATTAACGACGGTGAGGCGGTCATGAGTGCCAGGATTTTTCCGGAAGAGGATGCCAGGGGAGTTGAATTATCCACCGAGACAGGGCAGTGTTATGTGAACCTGGTTCGCTATGATCTGAAACCTTTTGAAAATGAAAAAATTATATATCAGAATTAATATGATGAATTTGTAAATTTTAGTAATTTTTTGCTAAATTATCTTCAAAGTCATGAAATCATGTTATAATTAACTAAATATTTCTAGTAATTGAGCGGAATCAATAAGTTTGGGGGAAATTATATGTTCTCGGTACTGAGCCAAATAAGTAAAAGGCAAGAATACATGACACCAGTTGAACAGCGTATAGCAACATTCATTCTCGAAAACCCAAGGAAAGTCATCAATATGCCCGTCAAAGACATTGCCATCAGCAGTAACACCAGCGATGCGGCCATCGTCAGATTTGCAAAAAGAGTGGGGCTGGCAGGCATTAAAGAATTGAAAGTGGAATTGGCAAAAGAACTTCACACTCTGGAGAAGGAAAACATATCAAGAGTGATCGATTTGGAAGCCGATAATCACAAAGATATTTTTGACAAAGTGTTTAAAAATACGATACAGGCACTTTATAATACAGAAAAGATTGTCAGCCGTGATGTGATGAAAGAAGCCGCTCATCTGATATTGAAGGCAAATAACACTTTCATATACGGCGTCGGTGATTCTGCGAATGTAGGACAGGATATGGAGCAGAAGCTTCATCGTGTTAATGTGAATGCATTTTTCACGGCAGATAAGTATTTATGCTTTACCAGATTGTCCAATGCGGCAGAAAATGATGTTTTATTCGTCATCACACTTTCAGGTAAGACCGCAGAAGTGATAGAAGTGGTTAAGAAAGCGAAGGCGCTCGGCGTTACAACTATCATTCTGACGCAAAACCATGCTTCAATCGGCAAGAGACATTCAGACCTGGCAATTGAAATTACGGAAGAAGAGACCAACATCCAGTACATGAACATGACCAGCCGTATTGCCCAGCTGGTTATCTGCGATGTTTTATTCTTCTATGTATGCAGAGAACTCGGGACCCCGGCATATGATAATATTATAAAAACATATGATGCCACCCATTAGAAATCCAGTAAAACGATGAAGAGCCGGTCAAAATGACCGGCTCTTTTTTAAACGGATAAATATTACATAATCATATTGCTTGAAACAATATTGAAATAATTGATGACTAGTATTAAAGCTGTGTTACATATTGCAAAAATTGTAGATACAGATTGGAAATTTTTATATACTTATCTTATCAGTTTAGGATGGACTTAGATATTTCAGTATGGAGGAATAGATATGAATAGAAAATCGATGAAAATCTCACTAATATCCATACTCATTTCATCAACTCTTTTTAATATGACAAACAATACACTTGCTAATACAGAAGATGATATAGAAGAAAACAACCCCGAAGAATATATAGAAGAACAATCTGAGGGAGATGAATTTGAGGATAGCACTTACGAATCCGAAAATGATGCTTATGAAGAGGAATCAACAGAAGAAACATATGAAACCTTTAATCAGACTACCGTTATAGAGGCGTCCGAAGAAACGGCAGAAACTGAGCAGGACAGTGAAAATGAAGAAGGATCATCAGTGCCTGAGCAGGAAATTACTGAGGTCAACAACGAGGAAAGTGAATCGGATGAAAACACCGAAGAAGCTCAGGATGCTGGTCAGGAGCCTGCAGATGAATCCGATATTGAAACAGAGCAAGACGACGAAATTTTAGTACCTGAAGAAGACTTTGGCGGTGACAGACCTGAAGAACCGTCGGAGGAGCCGGGTCAGAATGATGCTACTGGCGGCAGCGGAGGCTCAGAAGAAAATCGGGAAACCGGCGAAGATCAAAGTAACATTGAACAACCGGAAAATGGTAATGATGGCAATGAACAGACAGAGCCTGAAAATCAGGAAGACATCAATGATGATGTGAACGGGGATGCTCCAATTGAAGAATCTCCAGAGTCTGATGAAACTGCCGAGGACAAAGACGGAATTGATCCGGAAGATGGTTCGGGCGGTGGAGAATCGTCTGAAGGCGACACTGAATTCGAAGGACAAGAACCTGGGACTGATCATGAAATGTCAGGTGATGGTAATACAGAAAGCCCAGATGATACAGGTGATCAGAATAATGGGAAACAGGAAAATCAACAATCTGTAAACGATGGTGATCTTCCTTATGGCAGTGGCGGATCTGCCTCAGGTCCAAACGGCCAGGAGACTGATTACGGTAGTTCAGATACTGATGAGGCAAATCAGACTGAAGGTGTAATTGAGGGCGAACAGGAAACCGGTGGGGAAGACCAGCAGACTGAAGCTCAACAAAATAAAAAATCAGGTGCAGCCGGCAACAAGCTGTATCGCTATAATTATGGTGATATTTTAAACGGCATTGACTTGAGGCCGGGTACAACAGAAGAGAATTACTCGACACTGGATAAGAGAATCAATCGCATCATGACTTCTAAAATCGTCCAGGAAGATGATATGACCGAAGAGGAAATATTAGAACTGGAAGAAGAAATCAAGAATGAATCCGGTGTAGTATCTGCATCTTCGGACAGAGATGCTCTACCCAACACGGGTGATACGAACCAATATAACTACCTCTACAGTTTTGTATTGATTTTAGCCGGAGGCATTTTATTTTCCTTAACAAAAAGACCTGGAAATGAACAATAAATAACTTGAATACCGAAGCGAGTGTGAATCCATAAGGATTGCACTCGCTTTTTCAGTGTAATGATACTGTACATGATTTTATGCAGCCCCGTGCCGTGGCGACCAAACGATGGCACGGGTCAAAAACCAACCTAAAATAAAACAGGATAAAACCTCGTTGAAGGTTCTATCCTGTCCATGAATTCAATATTACAGTTTTGTATCATCGATGGAGTACAGGTAATCACTGACTTCTTCGACGACTTCTTTCAGACTGTCTTCTTCAAATGGTGATTTCAGTTTTGCTGCTTCAACCAATGAATTGAATGGCAGTGATCCGCCGAGCTTACATAATGCAAGGTAGTCTTTCCATGCTGCATCAAAGTCCTCTTTGGCACGTTTCCAGAACTGGATTGCACAGATTTGTGCGAGGGTGTAGTCGATGTAGTAGAATGGTGCACCGAATACATGGCCCTGATAATGCCAGAACGAACCGCTTTCGAGTGGTTCAACACCATCATAGTCTCTGTGCGGTAAATATTTTTGCTCAAGTTTTTTCCATTCACCACGGCGTTCTTTTGGTGTGAGTTCAGGATTCTCATAAACGATGTGCTGGAATTCATCAATCGCCACACCGTACGGCAGGAATGAAATATCACTTGCCAGGTGTGAGAACTTGAATTTATCCGTATCTTCTTCAAAGAACAGGTCCATCCACGGATAAGTGAAATACTCCATGCTCATTGAATGGATTTCAGCAGATTCGAGTGTCGGGAACTGATACTCGGGTACATCGAAATCGCGTGACATATACGATTGGAAAGCGTGGCCGGCTTCATGAGTCAGCACAGTGACATCTCCGAGTGTCCCGTTAAAGTTTGAGAATATGAATGGTGAATCATATTCCGGGATGAAAGTGCAGTAGCCGCCGCCTTCTTTACCTTTTTTGGCTTCAACATCAAACAGTTCGCGCTCTGTCATAAATGTATAGAACTCATCCGTTTCAGGTGAAAGTTCCTTGTACATTTTCGCACCGTTTTTCATGATATCTTTCGTTTTGCCTTTAGGCGCCGCATTACCTGTCAGAAAATGAAATGACTCATCATATGATTTCAGATCGGACAGCCCGATGCGTCTGCCCTGGCGTTCTTTCAGCCTGGTTACGACCGGGACAACATAATCTGCAACCTGGTCTCTGAATGTTTCGACCATATCGCGGTCATAGTCGATTCTGTTCATTCTTACATAGCCAAGTTCGACAAAGTCCTGGTAGCCGAGTTCTTTGGCAATTTTATCTCTTGTTTTTACAAGTTTGTCGTAAATGTCATCTATCGTTTCAAGGTTGTCTCCCATAAAGCCCTGGACAGCTTCGGTTGCTGCTTTACGTACGCTTCTATCAGGATTTTCCATATATGGGCTGAATTCTGAAAGGTTTAAAGTTTTGCCGTCAAATTCAATTTCAGCACCTGCCAGCAGTTTGGAATATTGGGTGGATAGTCTGTTTTCTTCCTGAATTAATTCCTTTACCGCAGGGTCATAACTTTTCAGCTGGTTTTCAGCAAGGGCGAAAAGCTGTCTGCCATATAGATCCTCGAGGTCAAATCGAAAATCACTGTTTACGATTGCATCATAATATTTGTTGTTTATTTCTGTGATGACAGGATCATACTCATCGAAAAAGTTTCTTTCCGTATCATAAAATTCATCTTTTGTATCGATGGATGCACGGATATGTGCGAGTGTCGCCATTGTATCCACATGGTTGAAAATCTTGTTCAATTCGTCTATGACTGTGCTTTGTTCATTCGCATCTTCTGCTTCCTCAAATTTTTCAATCAGCTCAGATACCTCTTTAGATATCTTTTGCAAATCGGGTCTTTCATACTTATAGTCCTGAAACTTCGTGACCATTTTGTTTCCCCCTTATCGTTATTCATAAATATTCTATCATAACCACCCGGCGACAATCTAAAATTTGATAGTCG
>DEQG01000016.1:16113-19694 GCA_002360325.1 Salinicoccus sp. UBA3372
AACAGGATATTTTTATTAAAATAAAGGGTATATATACTTAACGGCTAGGAGGAATAAAATGATTGAAATCGATGATGAACTGGAATTCAGACTTGGAGAAATCACAAGGAAGACACATGATGCGGACATTCCTGTGATGATTATAATAGAAGGGCCCCCGGCATCTGGGAAATCACGGCTGTCCAACGCGCTCTATATGGCGCTCGATGCCAAATATACAGATTTTGTGGCGACGAGACCGCCGAGGGACATCGATCTGCGCTATCCATTCATGCAGCGGTTTTGGAATCACTTGCCGAAAGCAGGGGAGGTGAACATCCACTTCAGAAGCTGGTATGCACAATATATCGAATATAGGGAAGCGGGTGTAACCGAGAACATTGCCGTTGAAATTAAAAAGATATCTGGAGACATGGAAAACTTTGAAAAGACACTCGACCAGAACGGATATGAGATTATAAAGTTCTATGTGAATACATCTGAAGAAGTGAGACGGAAACACTTGGATGAATTAAAGGATAATCCGACTTTAAAATGGAAAGCCGAGGAATTTGAAGAACATCTTGAATTATTTGATTATGAAAAAGAAATGCAGGATTTCATCAATCAAGAGCAGCATATTCCATGGACAGAAATTGATTTTGAAGATAAAAATGAAGCGATTAATACGATGTTTAAAACCATAATCGACACTCTTGAAGAAAGAATTGAAAAAGAGCGGACGACTGCTGTAGAAAGAATCGTCAGTGATTTCACCAAATATTTTGAATCGGATCTGTTCACTTTTGATTTTGATAAGGAGAAGTTGTCAAAAAAGGAATATAAGGAAATATTGCCTGAACTGCAGTTGAAAATGCGTGATATCCAGTTTCAGCTGTATCAGTATAAAATTCCGCTGATTCTCGTGTACGAGGGCATGGATGCGGCAGGTAAAGGCGGTAACATTAAACGGACACGCCAGCAGCTGGATCCGACAGGATACACAATCAATGCGGTCAGCGCACCTTCTGATATTGAACTTGCACATCATTATTTATGGCGTTTTGCTACGGATATTCCACGCAGCGGACATATCGGTTTCTTTGACCGCAGCTGGTATGGAAGAGTACTGGTGGAAAGGGTGGAAGGATTAGCGAGCCAGAAAGAATGGACCCAGGCTTACGATGAGATCAAAGACTTTGAGAAATCACTTTGTAATTCAGGGGCAGTCATCCTTAAGTTTTTCCTGTCATTGGATAAAGATGAACAGCTGGAACGTTTTGAAGAAAGGGAAGAGAACGTTGAAAAACAATGGAAGATTACAAAAGAAGACTGGAGAAACAGGGAAAAATGGGATGAATATCTTGAAGCCTCAGAAGATATGATAAGGGAGACGAGTACTGAATATGCACCATGGCATATCATACCGGGAAATAATAAAAAATATGCACGGATAGAAGCTTTAAAGAAAATAATATATGCTTGTGAAAAGGCGTTAAATGATGAGCGGGATTAATTTTTCATGTATAATTTAAAATAAAGTTTATTGAATGGAAAGAGGAAACCAACATGAAAAAATATTTAATTCCAATTGGAGTTTTCATAGGACTCATTATACTTGTCGCAATTTTAATTGTTCCGAGATACAACTCATTGGTTAATCTCGATGAAGATGTGAATAATGCAGAATCCAATATTGATACCCAGCTGCAAAGACGTGCCGATCTGATTCCGAACCTGGTCAATACGGTTCAGGAATATGCAGATCATGAAGAGGAGGTCTTCACGGATATTGCAGAGGCAAGAAGCAACATAACGAATGCCGACAATATGGAAGAGGTGTCTGAAGCGGATTCCGATATGAGGTCAGCTCTATCCAGATTGATTGCGGTGGCTGAGAATTATCCTGAACTCCAGGCGAGTGAGCAGTTCACAGGACTGCGTGATGAACTTGCCGGTGCTGAAAACAGAATTGCTGTTTCAAGACAGGACTACAATACCACTGTTCAGGAATACAACAGAAATACAAGAACATTTCCCGGTAACTTGATTGCAGGCATTTTTGGCTTTGAAGAGAAACCGTATTTCGAAGCGGACGAATCTGCGGATGAGGTGCCTGAAGTCGATTTTGATTCAGGTGAAGACGACTCTGGTGATGAGTAATGAAACACTGGTTGCTGATCATTACAGCTGTGTTCCTCTCCTTATCTTTCAGTCCGGATACTTTTGCGAAAACCGACCTGCCTGAAATTGACACGGAGAACTACTTCGTGCAGGACCATGCAGATGTTCTGAGCCCGGAGGCCACAGAGTCATTAAATGACTTGGGAGAGCACCTTGAAGAAGGGACCGGAGCGGAACTTCTATTGATGACGATGCCAACCGTCGGCCAGGAACATCGTCAGGATTATGCGCTCAGAATCCTCAGGGAATATGGTGTCGGCAAAGAAGAGCATGATAACGGCATCGTCATATTCCTGAACTTGGACAACGGCAATGAATTTAATAATCGAGGAGTTGATATCCAGGTCGGGTACGGCGTCGAGGGTTACTTAAACGATGCTAAAATCGGCAGAATCATTGATGACACTGCAATGGACAGTTTTCAGAGTGCAGCAGATGCCCATGATGAAAGTGCTGCAAATGCACATTATGAAGAGGGTCTGGTGAATTTATACAATGCGATTTATCAGGAATCACTGGATGCCTACGGATACACAGACGGGGAGTTCACGAGGGAAAAACCGGCTGATGACGAACTCAGCCTGTTTAATATCATTGCCAGAATCATTTTTATGATGGTGGCGATATATGTTCTCTATAAACTGTTTTCAAATAATTCAGGAGGCCCGGGCGGACCGGGCGGCAGAAACAGGCGCAGACGAAGAAGACGCGGCGGGCCTGTCGTGCTGTTCCCGCCTTCCGGAGGCGGCGGCTTTGGCTCGGGCGGCGGTTCGGGAGGATTTGGCGGTTTTGGCGGAGGCTCCGGCGGCGGTGGCGGCGCCGGCCGTGGATTTTAGCACAAAAAAAGACTGGAGAAATCCAGTCTTTTTTTGTGCATTAAATTATTAGAATAAAATATTTTTTACGATGGAAAATGCAATGCCGAGTGTTTCCTCAAGTTGTTGAAGTTCTTCAATCTGCTCCCCGAAAATCACCTGCAGACCGACAACGAGACCATTCATTATTATATGAATGACTACCGGGACAAGCAGACGTCCGGTCATCACATATAAGAAGCTGAACGCATAACTCATTGCCAGATAGATGATGATATGGGTGAAGTCAAAGTGTGCAACGGCGAATATTAAACCGCTAACTAAACCGGCAACTAAGAAAGCGAGCACTTTATACCATATATTTTTCATTGAAAACAGAGTGTAGACTTCAGCAAAGATTGCACGTCTGAATACATATTCTTCTATGATAGGACCGAGCAGCACCACAATCAGAATCATCAGCGGCATGGATTCAATCATGTCTATGATTTCATTTGTATTCTGACTTTCCACCGGGTTGCCAAATACATTTACATTGATCATCGCTGCAATAACCTGTGAGGCATATGCAAGGATCACACCGCCGACAATCCAGACGAGAGT
>DEQG01000016.1:19777-20231 GCA_002360325.1 Salinicoccus sp. UBA3372
ATAATGACGACAAGAATGGTACCGATCAAAAATGCAATGAACTGATAAGGAATGATTGCAGTGATCAGTTCCTCAGGGCCCAGCTCCGGACTGGTGAACCCCATTATAATACCGACAGGTATGACGGCGAGCTGAACGCCGATGAATATCAGTAAAATTAAAGCACTGTTAATTTGTCGATTTCTAAAAAGTTTCTTCAAACGATTCCCTCCAATGGCAATAAAATTATTTTACATGAAATCGAAGTCAACTTAAAGCAATATAAAACACTTGCAATTTTGACCTTCTTTGATTATTATATTAATTGTTAGCACTGAAGCGAGCAGAGTGCTAAAATGATAAGTGCAATGATGAAATAAGAGGAGGACATTAAAGTGTTAAAACCTTTAGGGAATCGTGTAGTGATTGATTTGACTCAAAAAGAGGAAACAACTAAAAGCGGTATCGTTTTAAC
>DEQG01000045.1:0-296 GCA_002360325.1 Salinicoccus sp. UBA3372
TCTTCACACCTGGGCGCCCCAAATGTTTAGTTGGCATGAAAATCAGGCCTATCTTCACACCTGGGTGCTCCAAATGTTTAGATGGCATGAAAATCAGGCCTATCTTCACACCTGGGCGCCCCACACGTTTAGATGGCAGTAAAATCAGGCCTATCTTCACACCTGGACGCCCCAAACGTTTAGATGGCATGAAATATACATCTAACTAAACGCAGATCAAAGCTTCTGCTCACACAGCCTTCAAAAACACGCCAAGTGAGCAGCCTCACAACAAAACTACTACACACACCAAAAAA
>DEQG01000045.1:336-8038 GCA_002360325.1 Salinicoccus sp. UBA3372
CGGATTCTCTATTTCAATCAGTCTTCGATTTTTGTCAGGAATTTCGGACCGTCTTTGGTCACTACGACGGTATGTTCTTTCTGTGCAACGTAGCTGCCGTCTTTCGTTTCGAATGCCCAGTCGTCCTTGCCTTCTGTAACGATGCTTGCTTTAGATGAAATAAACGGCTCGACAGCGATGACCATGCCCTCTTTCAAGATGTCTTTCTTACCTGCTTCATAGTAGTTCATAATGTGCTGCGGTGAGTCGTGCAGCGTTTCACCGATACCGTGGCCGGTCAGGTTTTTGATGACTGTCAGGCCGTTTTTACGTGCGACGTTATGCACTGCGCGCCCGATCTGGCTGACTTTGCCGCCGACTTTCACTTTTTCCATTGCCGCATCGAATGCTTCTGCACATACGTCGATGACTTTCTGCTTCAGCTCATCATCTGATTCACCGATGACGAATGAAATGCCCGTGTCTGAAAAGTAGCCGTTTTTCTTCGCACTGACGTCTATATTGACAAGGTCACCGTCATTCAATACCCGTGAGCCCGGGATGCCGTGTGCAACTTCTTCATTGACGCTGATGCATGTGTAGCCCGGAAAATCATATTCACTGATCGGCGCGCTTTCAGCACCGTATTCTTTAAGCAGGCGACCGGCTTCTTCGTCTATCTCTTTTGTCGTCATACCGACTTCCGCGTAGTCGACAACGGCGTTTAAAACTTTTCCGCAAATCTGACCGATTTCTTCCAATGCTTTTAGTTCTTCATCTGTTTTAATTATCATAAGTCATTTGTCTTCCTTTTATAAAAATTTATTAAATACATACTATTATAAAAAATCATATATCGTCAAATTACGATAACTTCTTTCTTCCAGGTGTGACACCGTCACACCAATCAGGCGTATTGGCTCTTCAGGTGACTTCACTTCGTGATATAAATTGTATGCATAGTGGAATATTTCTTCTCCGGTGAATATCGGGTTCGTCGTCATCATCTGTTTTGTATGCGTCTTAAAATCCTGTGTCTTCAGCTTCACTGTGACGACCCGCCCTGCAAACTGTCGGCGTTCCATACTTTCGCTGACCTTGTCGCTCAATCTTTCAAGGGTTTTAAGTATGTACTCATCATCATTGATATCATGGTCGAACGTCGTCTCTTTGCCGACAGACTTGCGTACCCGGTCGACACTCAGTTCATTTGTCCCAATGCCGCGTGCCTTCTTATGGAGAGACGTTCCCCTTTTGCCGAATTCACGTATCAGATCGAGTTCGGACCACTCGTAGAGATCTGCCCCGTCAAAGATTTTCAATGATTTCATCTTCTCTTCGGTCACCGCACCGACGCCCGGAAACCTGCCTATCGGCATCGCCTTTAAAATTTTCATGACATTATCATAATGGATGACCGTCGTCCCTTTCGGCTTGTTCATGCCGGAGGCGATTTTAGCCAGATACTTATTATATGAAATACCGCTTGAAGACGTCAATCTTGTTTTCTCAAAAATATCCCTCTGAATATTCAGCGCAACGGATTTTGCCGTCTGTTCTCTCGATACTAGATGAGTGATATCCAAATACGCTTCATCCAGGCTGAGCGGCTCCACGACTTCCGAGTATGAAAGAAATATTTCCATGATTTCTTTGGATACCGATTTGTACACATCAAAGCGCGGCCTGACATATATTCCATCAGGACACAGCTTATGTGCCGTTCTTGTCGGCATTGCGGAGTGCACGCCGAATTTGCGCGCTTCATAACTGGCAGTCGCAACGACGCCCCTGCTGAGCGAACGGCCGCCGACGATCAGCGGCTTGCCCCTGTACTCCGGATGGTCCCGCTGTTCAATCTGGGCATAGAATGCGTCCATATCTATATGAATGATTCTTCTTTCCATAATATCACCTAAAACTTATCATTAAGTCCATTATATCACGATGCGAACAAACGTTCTAATTTTCGGGAAATCTCTCATACATCGTCATACCGACATCCGTATCCTCGACATATTTCATGTTCGGGTGTTTATTCAGCAAGTGTAAATAGTAAAAATCACCGGCACATGCACCAGTATGAAGTGCCAGAAAGAATTTGATCGAAGCATGTGGTACGATAAAACACATGATGAGCATCACTGAAGTGATGATGATAAACGGCATGATGATGATGATCCTGAACTGCTTACGGTCAAAAAATTCACCGGGAGACGTGGCATAAAACATGCCTTTACTATAACCGAATTTGACGTTGCCATCCGGTTTGAAGATTTTAAAAAATAAACCGTGGATCGCTTCATGCACTGTAATGATTAAAAACAATATGATGATGATCAGGAGGGCGGACAATAATATCTCCATCAACGACCATCCTAAAAGGGCCGAACCAGAAGTATTTGTGAAAAACACTTCAAATAAGTAAAATACTATAAAGGCGCCCATCGTAATCAAAATGGACCATTTGTTTAAAGTTTTTAAAGCTTCTTGATCTTTGAATATATTCAAAACGTATTTTTCCATGAATAAAACTCCCTATCATTGATCAATAAACAGTTTATCATAATTTTTTATATATTAACGCTCGGAGGGATAGAATGTCACAGTTCACAGTAATCGGCGGCGGCATCATCGGTGCATCCACCGCATACCACCTTATTAAACAAGGTCATGAAGTCACAGTTTATGACCGTAATGACAGAGGTAACGCAACCAGTGCATCTGCGGGAATCATCAACCCATGGGTTTCGCAGAGAAGAAACAAAAAATGGTACCGTCTCGTAACAAAAGCGGCAAAATATTATCCGGACTTCATCAAACAGCTGGAAGAAGAAACAAATGCAGAAACCGGCTATATCAGACGCGGCTCAATCTCTTTATTCAAAGATGATGATGTGCAGGAGCTCGCTTTCAACCGTATCGGTAAGAAGAAAAACGATGCCCCTGAAATGGGAGAAGTAAAGATGCTATCAAGGGACGAAATTAAGGAGCACCATCCCCACCTGAGCGATAAGTACTCCGGTGTCTATGTCGAAGGCGGTGCACAGGTCAAAGGCGCCCTGCTGCGGGATGCATTGAAAACTGCATTTATCAGGGCCGGCGGTACATGGCTCGAAGAAAATGCACCGGAAACGACGGAAGGCATGACAATATACGCAACAGGAGCCTGGGGATCGGAACAAGGTTTCGAACCGGCAATTACACATCAGCGTTCTGAAGTACTGCATTTCAAAGTGGAAGAAACAGAGGTTGTAAAAACACCTGTGGTGATGGCTCTCGGACCGATCTATATTGTTGAAATGGGGGATAATGAATTCGCAGTCGGTACGACGCATCAAAAGACCACGTCATATGATGATTCGCCGTCAGAAGAAAATTATCAATATCTGCGGGGGCTTGCCGAACGGTATTTCCCGGATTCCAAACTTACGGATGTCAAAATGATGGTCGGATTCAAGCCTTATACAAGAGATTTCCTGCCGTTTATCGGCCATGTGGATGAGAACACATTCGTCATCAACGGTGCTGGTGCGACTGGTCTGACTGCCGGGCCGATCATCGGGCACGAAGTCGCCAGATTTTTAAGCGGTGAGGAAACCGACCTTGATCTGAGTGACTACAGCTATGTCGAACCGGAAAATAACTAAACACAAAAAAAGGGCTGCTTCACAAGCCCTGTCCCCTTTGTGTGCACTTACGAAAAGTGCAGTACAGTATATACTACCGTAAATATAAACATTCCCAGATTCAATGCAAAAAGTCCCCATGCAAGCGGGTTTACCCTGAATTTCAGATTGATAAAACTGAACAGAAAACCCAGCAATCCAAATAATAATGAAATCAACCATAAGAGCGTGTCATCAAATATTAAATGGAATACTAAAATTGCTACCGGTATCGCAATACATAACAACCTTAGCATATGATTCCCCCTTAACATCTCAATAATTTGATTTTACATGTTTTCTCTTAAATTTTCAAAACATTTTTACAAGTGACACAATTTTATTATAATGCCCGCTCGATGTACCACTCTTCCCGTTTATATGTTTTATACATGAAGAACATCAGAACACCGATTATGAAGCTGAGGGAACTCACTTCAAATTTTTCCCCGAGGACGATTGCGGTCTCCCCGCTCACTGGATCTTCAATGACCGTCATCACATGGCTCGCATGGTAGTACACTTCCAGGTTGCCGTTCCAGTCTTCAGCAAGAGTGATATATTTATTGTCAAATTTACCATCCACCTTGAAGTACAGGAGGTTGCTTCCCGGCCGTTCTTTCAACTTGAATTCATAATTCTCTGACTGTATGATATAGCTTGCGACGTTCAGATCGTGGAAACGCCTCTTCTTCATACCGACCACTACCTTATCGCCGGAACTGCTGATGAATTGATAAGTGCTTCTTCTGTCGCAGTTTCTCAGCACACTGCGCTGAATGGACCCGTAAACTTTGTCATCATCACCAATAATCACAACATCTTGTTTTCTATTCTTGATTTGGATCCTGTATGTAAATTGCTCCATTCTACACCCTCTTTTCTTATCTCCATTATATACATTTGTAAAGAATCTATAAAGATTAAAACGCATAATTATCAAAAAATTAAGAGCTGCAGCGGCAACTTTCACCTTTCTGCAACTCTTCACGCAATATCATTCGTTTTCCAGTTCCAGAACCGACACGATTTCAACGTGCGCACTGTGCGGAAACAGATCAACCGGCTGAACCTGTTTGAGTGTATAGCCGAATTCTCTCAGCCATGTAATGTCGTCGGCAAATGATTCCGGATTGCATGACACATAGACGACTCTGTTCGTCGCGAGCCTGCCGATACGGCGCATCACTTTGCCGCCGGCGCCTGAACGCGGCGGATCCAGCAGCAGCACATCCGGGATGCCCCACGTTTCCAGAATCTCGGACATCCCGCGCCTCGCATCTCTTGCGAGGAAATACGTATTGTGAATATCATTATCTTCAGCGTTTCTTTTTGCCGACTCTATCGATGATTCTACGATTTCGATGCCTGCGAGAGACTTCACCCTGCCGGCAAACGGCAGTGAGAATGTCCCGACGCCGCAGAACAGATCAATCATCGTTTCATGTTCTTTAACATCAGCCATTTCAGTCGCGAGTTCCACAAGCTTCTGCGCCTGGGCCGGATTCGTCTGGAAGAATGTATTGTACCAGACACGGTAGCTGTAGCCGCTCATCTCTTCATGAATGTATTCCCTGCCGTGAAGGAGATGGATATCTTCCTCTTCTGCCTGGGCGACATCTGCGATTTCCCTGTTCTCCATCCACATCAGGCTCTCCAGCGACTCGATCTCGGACGTCAGGTCCATAACCAGTGCGTTGACCGCTTCAGTCAGGTCACCGTCCGGAGCTTCTGTGGCAAATAACGCCGCCATCAGTTCACCCGTGATCTGTGACTGTCTGACCATCAGATGGCGCAGCAGTCCTGTATGATTATCCTTATCGTAACCCGGGAGATCAAAATCCTTCGCCCATTCGGAGACGATTTTCATGACGCTCACCATGTCCTTGCTTGAAATCAGACATGTATCCAGGTCGATGATATTTCTGAAGTTGCCAAGTTCATGAAGACCGAGATGCCCTTCTTTTGAAAAAGTGAATTCCATCTTGTTTCTGAATTCAAACGGATTGTCCATCCCGATCGTATCTTTGACCACCGAAGTATCGAAATCATGATTTTCTAAAAATGATTTGACCAGGTCCGTCTTATAATTCAGCTGACCCTCATACTGCCAGTGCTGCCATACACAGCCACCGCACATTTCAAAGTGCGGGCAAAGCGGGGGCACCCGTTCTTCATGCGGTTTGAGTATTTTACTCGGCATGACCGTTGCACGCTTTCTGCCGTCTGCATTCGGCACATCGACTTCCACTTCTTCACCGATCAGCGTCTGAGGAATATTCAACTTCAGCTTGCGCGGTTTATTGCCCCCGTGATCTCTATACTCCAGCGCCATGCCGGAACCTTTTTTATCCAGACTGTGAATTGTCGTCGTTAAATTAACACTTTTTTGTTCATTCAATTTATAACCTCCAAAATATCAAGCATCCGTTGTCATCAACAGATATATAAAATATGGCGCACCGATAATTGCTACGATGACACCTGCCGGCAGAGCCGCCGGGAAAAATAAAGTCCGTCCAATCGTATCCGCAAGCAGCACGAGCAGGCCGCCTGAGAGCGCGCTGAGCGGCAGTACGAATTTATGACCGGCACCGACGAGTCTCCGGCTCAGATGCGGGGCAATCAGCCCGACAAAAGCGATTGCACCGCTGACGGAAACACTCGCCGAAGCGAGCCCGACCGCACAGACAAGCAGTATCAGCCGTTCTTTTTTCAGATTCACGCCGAGACTGACCGCATTCAATGTATCCATTCTCAATATATTCATTATTGAAATCTTTGATGATACAACAGGCAGGAACAGTATGAGACCTGCTGCAAGAATCCAGACGTGTGCCCATGACGTGCCCCATATCGTTCCCGCGAGAAAGCCAGCCGCAAACTGATAAGTTTCATGCGACATGAGGAGCGACAGAACAATCATCAGCGCACTGACGCCCGCACCGACCGCAATGCCGTTCAGTATTAGTCGTATCGGCTTTACACCAATACTGTTTCTGTACGAGAGGAAAAGTACAATAATTGCCACAAGCAGCCCGCCGGTAAAGGCAGCCACCGGAATAATGAACAAACTGTATTCAAAATCTTCAAGTAAAAATAAAACCAGTACAACGAAGAGACCGGCACCTGAGTTGATGCCTATAATCCCAGAATCTGCCAGGGAATTCTGCATCACACTTTGCAGCATCACACCGCTCAAAGCGAGTGCCGCCCCTGACAGTACAGCAGCCAGAATACGCGGCAGCCGGATGCCGAGCAGTATGCTTTCGGTATTCGTGTCAGCCGGCCCAAACAATACTCCTATTGTATCCGTCAGGGTGATTTCCGTAAAGCCGCTTTGCAGGCTGAATATGGACGTACTCACGAGAAGTAATGCTGCCGTTACAATAATGAAAATCGGTTTTTTAAATTTCATGGCGCGGCCTCCCCGCCAAATATAAGAAGAAAGGAACGCCGATCAGTGCAATCAGTGCTGCAACGGGTATTTCGACGGGTGCAAACAGACTTCTTGCTGCGAGATCGCTGTAGACGACGAGCACCGCGCCGAGCACTCCGCTTAACGGCAGAATCATCTTATAATCAGAACCCGCGATCTTCCTCGTAATATGCGGCGTAATCAGTCCCACAAAGGCAACTGCCCCGACCACTGATACGGCAAGTCCCGCCAAAATGACCACTGCAATCAGCGCAATGATACGCGTCCTTGTCATATGAACACCAAGGCTGATTGCCGTCTCTTCATCAAAGCTGATGGCCGTCAGATTTGATGATAACGCCATTACCATGATCATTCCGATAATAAACCACGGCGTAACAATCAGCAGATGCTGCCAGTCAATATTTTGGATGGCGCCTGCAAACCAGAATGCGATATCCTGGCCCACATCAAAGTACAGCTGGAGTGCCGCGCTCAGTGAGCTGAAAAACAAAGTCACCGCCACACCGGCTAAAATCAATTTCATCGGAGTCATTCTGCTTTTTGAAAAGAAGACGGCTGCAAAGACGATCAATGCACTGAAAAGCGCACCGGCAAATGACAGCAAAACTAAATA
>DEQG01000045.1:8102-8409 GCA_002360325.1 Salinicoccus sp. UBA3372
GCATTTATACCGAGTAGTCCGGGTTCAGCCAGCGGATTTCTCGTCATCGCCTGCATGACCGCCCCGCCGACGCTGAATCCCGCACCGGTGATAGCTGCAGCAAGCGCCCTCGGCAGCCGGATCTCATTGATGATCACATGTGTATTATCCAATGCATCAAAGTTTAAAAGCGCTGCACGTATATTCCCTGCCGTAATGTCGGCCGCCCCTGTGTACAGACTTAAAAATATGCCGGATACCAACACGAGGATTGATGCGGTAAATATCACTATATATCGCATGGCGACTATCCTTTCAGCTGATATGA
>DEQG01000045.1:8438-11475 GCA_002360325.1 Salinicoccus sp. UBA3372
AAGTGAACGGGCATTCGTTGATGACTGCATCAATTTCAAAAACTTCTTCCAATACGCTTTCGGTCATGACCGCTTCAGGTGTTCCGAGTCTGCTGATTCTGCCCTCTTTCATAGCAATGACATGATCAGAAAACTTTGATGCATGATTGATGTCATGAAGCACCATGACAATGGTCTTATCAGCAGTGTCATTCAATTCTTTCAATAAATTCAATATTTCCATCTGAAATTTCATATCCAGATATGTTGTCGGTTCATCGAGTAAAATGATATCCGTATTCTGTGCCAGTGCCATGGCGAGCCATACCCGCTGCTTCTGACCACCCGACAGTTCGTTTACAGATCTGCCTGTAAATCCTTTGATGCCGGTCATCTCAATCGCCTGGTCGATATTGTCGTGGTCCTTCTTATTCAAAGCTTCAAAGGGATTTTTATGGGGGTGTCTGCCGTAGCCTATGAGCTCACGGACCGTCAGCCCTTCCGGTGCACTTGAAAATTGCGGCAGCAGGCTCATACGTCTGGCAACATTTTTAGTATTCATGGTGAATATATCTTTTCCGTCCATCAGCACCGAACCGTTCTTTACATTCAGTACACGGGACATAGTATGCAGCAGTGTCGTCTTGCCGCAGCCGTTCGGTCCGACGATTGAAGTAATCTGCCCGCTCGGTATTGTCATATTAAAGTTCTCGAGCACGAGCTTTTTATCGTAACCTGTTGTTATATCTCTCAGTTCGAGTATGTCCATTTCGTCTACGTCCATTCGCTTATCGGAGTCAGACGGCTCTCAATTTCTGAACGCTTCTCTTCAAGCGCCGGCGGCAGATCAAGTTTTATACCGAGCTCACTTTCGTCTGTATCCGCAGTAAATCCTCTCGAGCCGGGTCCGACTATTTCAAACATTACACCGTTATCTTCACGGAAATAAAGGCTCTCGAAATAATAACGGTCGATGACACCCGTCGTCCGGAAACCGCGTGTTCTCAATAGTTCATCCACTTCAGCGAGATCCGTATCTTCAAACTCGAGAACATTGCGTCCGAAATATTCTTTTTTATTGCTTTCAAAACCGAATTTTTTGAGACGTTCCTGCCAGTAATCGAAGCTCGTTTCATCTTTTACAAGCAGTCCCAGCGTATGATGTGCATTTGTGCCCTCTCTCCGGCCGGCGACATAAGGCATATCAAAATATGTAATGTCATTGCCGGCAGTACCGAGCCTGTCACAGTAAAACACATGGTACATGGAGTTGTCATTCTGGTTGACGGACACTTTGACGCGCCTCAGCCCCAGTACTTCGGTATAAAAATGATTGTTCTTCTTCAAGTCTTTTGTATACATGGAAATATGATGATGTCTTTTAATCATTGAACTTCATCCTCCCGATTAAAAAAATGAATGCACCAGACGCTGTGACATCCCGGTTCTATAGGTGCCGTCCAGACGCACACCGCTGCCTACATGGATGTATTCGAATTCGTCCAAAAACTGTTTGACGTTGTTTTCGTTGATGCCGCCGCCCGGCATGACAATCGTATTTTTATCTTTGGCGAACTTGTTCATCTCGATTAAAAGCGGCAGGTTCTCACTCGCATACCCTTCTCCGCCTGAAGTGAGGATCGTCTGCACTTCGTCATACTTCAATAAAGTCTGCAGCGCTTCGAACTGGATGCGTGCTGCGTCGAATGCGCGGTGGAATGTAATATTCAATCCTTCCGCACGGTCGATGACTTTCTTTAAAAAGTACTCATCGACGACTCCTTCATATGTCAGCATTCCGACGACGATGCCTGCTGCATTCGTCTGCTTGATATAGTCGATGTCACTCAGCATTTCCTGCTGGTCGAGTGCATTATAGACGAACCCCCGGTTATGGGTTCTGACCATTACATGTATGGGTATGCGTGACAGTTTCGATGCCTCTTCAATCAAGCCGATGCTCGGCGTCAAACCGTCTTCATCCATATTGGCACACAATTCGATTCTGTCCGCTCCGTATTGGTTGGCATCGATGACATCCTGTATGTTTGTTGCGATCACTTCTAACATAAAACCCACTCCACTCAAGTCATTTTATTGTTATAATCATTGAAATTACCTATATTATATCTTATATAGGGTTTGTATGTAATTATTTTAGGAGAGATCAAATGAGACAGAGTTTAGCACCTTTCATGATTTTATTTGCAGCAATGCTCTGGGGTACAGCGGGAACGGCCAAAGCCTTCGCAAGCGAAGTCGACAGTATATCTATGGGTGTCGCGAGGCTTGTGATCGGCGGCGTTATGCTGATGGCAATTGCCGTATTCACTAAAAAGATGACGTTCAAAGGCTGGCCGGTGAAACCTCTGATTATCGGAGGCATTGCGATGGCCCTTTTCCAGCCGTTCTTTTTCAGTGCTGTCGAACTGACTGGAATAGCTGTCGGCACAGTCGTTTCAATAGGAAGCGCTCCTGTATTCTCCGGAATGATTGAATGGCTCGTTTTTAAAATCAGACCTTCCCGCGTATGGTGGCTGTCTACGTTCCTCGCCATTACCGGCTGTATCATTTTAATGTTCAATACGAATGCAGTCACTGTCGATGCGACAGGCGTCCTTGCAGGACTCGGCGCAGGCATTTCCTTCGCCAGCTTTACGATGTCGAATTCCAGACTCGTCCAGTCACACGAGCCCATCGCTTCAGTTGCAATGATATTCTGTCTGAGTGCACTGATCCTGTCACCATTCATATTCATCAATGATATGACATGGCTCGGTGAAACGAACGGATTCCTTGTCTCTTTGCATATCGGATTGCTCGCAACCACTTTGGCATATTTTTTATTCTCAAATGGATTGAGACATGTCAAATCTTCCACCGCCGTCACATTATCTCTCGGTGAACCTTTGACCGCATCACTGCTCGGTGTACTTCTCGTCGGCGAAACACTAGACAGCCTGTCATGGATCGGACTGATCATGCTCCTCGCAGGCATCGTCATACTCGTCCTGCAGTCGAGAAAGAATAAGAAACAGGCAGTGAATGTTTGATGTGG
>DEQG01000045.1:11582-16715 GCA_002360325.1 Salinicoccus sp. UBA3372
CTGAGTCGATGCTCTTTATTCAATGAATGCTGACAGATCCCATCGAGGTCGTAAATCTGGATGTGTATTGCGGATTTTCAACAATATAATTTTCGAGCTGGTTGGAGACGCTGCCCATCTTCGTCTTTGCAATAATCTGCGTAACGGTCGGTTTATCTTTGTAGACTACATTGATCGACCCCATGTCGGTATGCGCTATAATATTTGAATCCGGCTGTGCATTTTTAATGTCGATGGCTCCCATGTTTGTAGAATATGACTGATAGTTTGCAGCGACATTAGCAACTTTCAATTTGCCCATATCCGTCGAAAGTGTCAAGTCATAGAAGCCGCTGTCCTTCACAGTGACAGCTCCCATATCACTCGTGAATCCACCGTTCACGCCGACAATATTTTCAACTTCTACACCGCCGAGATCCGCTTCCACATCAAAGTTCTTCGTTGTAAGTCCGTTCAGCGTCACCGCACCTTTATCTGTTCTTATTTTTAAATTGGTCAAAGTTTCCGGCCAGACAATCGTCAATTTATCACTGCGGTAATTTTTATTGCGGATAAACCCCAGTATGTTGAAGTGGACCTTTTTGGCATTTTTACTTTCATGCCTGAAGACGAGTCTGTCACCGTCGACGCCATGTGAAAATTCCCCCTGCTCACCGGGACTCTCAAAATTCATCTCGAACTTGTCACCGTTCCTGATTTCAATCGTTAAAAAATCTCCCTCAATATCAATGGCATCAATCGCCTTTGGATTGATATCCTGCTGCAGATTCGACTGCATCGCCACATATTCCCGTTCCCCGTCTTTCTCTTCAACATCTTCTACAGATAATATCTCTTCTGCAATATCTGCCGGATCGCCCAAGGCTTCGACAACCGCTCCTTCACTCCCGCCATCTTCCATGCCTTCATTAATATGATTTTCATACTCATTCAATACATCATTTCTGACTGTGCTTGAGAGATGCTTCAGTTCATTTTCAAGCTGCATTAAAAATTCATTCTTCGTCATAATAATTGTCTCCCTTTTGTTTAATGTGTATCTTCCAGTAAATGGTTGACCGCTTTCGTATAAACTTTCCATTCCTCATGTATACTCTCTAAATGTGCTTCCCCTTCAGGTGTCAAAGTATAGTATTTTCTCGCCGGCCCGCCGGTCGATTCTTTGAAATGGCTGTCGACATGCCCTTCTTTGACAAGACGCCTGAGCAGCGGATATAAAGTGCCCTCCGCAATATTGATATACTTCCCGATATTTTGTGCGAGCTGATAGCCGTACTGCTCCTCCTGTTTGATAAACGACAAAACACAAAGTTCCAATGACCCCTTTTTAAACTGTGCGTTCATCCAGTAACCCCCTTTCGACTGCTGTTCACAATTCACTACTGTACAATGCTCACTACTTAGTTATAGTATATAGATTACTAGTGAATAATGCAAGGTATATAAAAAATAAAGATCTTCTCACACAGAAAAATCCCGTCCCGGCTGAATGAGCCGGGACGGGATTCTGCAACCATCATTTATCTCAGTATATCCTCATACTTGTCATGATTCTTTTCAAGCCCTGCTTTCGCAAATGGACATATTGGAGTGGTTTTCATTTCTTTCTCGCATAACTGACCACCGCTTCAAGCAGTTTATCACCGATGTTCTGACCGAGGAGTTCATCTCTTACTTCGGTAAGGTCCATGATGATCTGTGTCTTGCCATTATGGGCATAAGTCATCAGAGCGAGCGGACTTTCTTCACTGTCGCCCGCATAAAACTTATTCTGACCCTGCTTTACAATCGTATCCGTATTCCCATCTCCTGTTCTTTAGCAAGAGGAAATAGTGATGTCATTTGTTCAGCCATTCTCTTGCTTCTGTCGCAACTTCCTGTGGCAGACTGTGTCCGTTCACCCATGTATGCTTAACATCTGCACCGCGCGCCTTAAAGATTTCGACGACTTTTTCACTTTCATCTTCCGGAACGATCGGATCGCCTTTACCAAGTGATAAGAACACTTCCGCGTCACTCAGGTCTTTATTATTATCTGAAAGGTCTACCGGGTACAACGGTGCGAATAAAAGAGCTTTCCTGAAGTCTGCTTCGTCGCGGAGCATCATGTTGATCGCTATATTTGAACCGTTGGAGAAACCGATTGGAATGACATCTTCTGTTTTGAAATCATGCTTTTCTGCTGACTCTTCAATGAAGTCGAGCAGTTCTTTCCCTCTGATTTCAAGGTCTTCCATGTCATACTGCCCTTCGCCGTGGCGTTTGAAATAACGGTTCATGCCGCCTTCCTGAACATTGCCGCGGATGGACAGTATGCTGTAGTCGCTGTTCAGCATTTCAGCAAGCGGAATCAGATCATGCTCCGTACCGCCTGTGCCATGCAATACTACAAATACCGGTTCGCCTTTTTTACCTGCTTTAAAAATGTGTAACATATATAATTTCCTCCTGATTTCTTTTCTATACTAATTATTTGCTGCGCGTCGTATCAAATGGTCTGATTTGTGATTCTATCTGCTCCCGCTGTGGTTCTAAAAACGGCGGCAGCGCCAATGATTCACCGAGTGTTTCATACGGTTCGTCATCCATGAAGCCCGGACCGTCCGTCGACAGCTCGATCAATATGTGACCGACTCTTGAGTACAATGCTTCAAAATAGAAACGATCCACATTGCCTGAGTGGCTCAAGCCCATTTCATTGTACTTATCCTCCCACTTTTTAATCACTTCATGATCTTTTACTCTGAACGACACGTGGTGTACTTCGCCGTATCCCTGCCTTGAGGACTGGGAGCCGTCTTTCCGCACGATCACCTGACCGCCGTTGCCGCCTTCGCCGACATCCAAAACAACGACATCGTCAGCTTCCGCCACAGGCTTCATATTATAGATGCCGGTCAGATTTTCTACGAACTTATCCAAATAAGAAATCGTTATTTCAATCGGGCCGAGCCCGTAAATGGCTTTGTCTTCCGGTACCGGACCGTTTTTCCAAGGTGTCCCCGGGGCCACGCCTTTGTTGTTCTCATCGGAGAACAGCTGGTATCTCTGACCGTCCGCTTCTTCAAAAGGCAGGACTTTCTTTCCGAATAAATCCCGGATGCCCCCATGCTTCACGCCAAATTCATCAAAGCGTTCCTCGTAATATTCAAGTGCCGCGTCATCCGGCACCCTGAGGCCGATTCGGCTGATTGAGTTCGATCCTCTCTGTCCCGCCGGGATATTTGGAAAATCAAAGAAAGTTAAATCCGTTCCCGGAGTGCCGACATCATCAGCAAAAAATGTGTGATACGTGTGAATATCATCCTGGTTCACTGTTTTCTTAACGAGTCTCATTCCCAGCACTTCAGTAATGAACTGATAGTTCCTCACTGCATCATCTGTCATTGCAGTGACGTGGTGAATACCCAGCAGCTCGTGATTAACCATTTTAACTCTCCTTTTTACAACATGATTTTATTTTATCTCGAAATCGAGATAAGTTTCAAAAAGTTTGCTCAAACTTAATTAGTCTGAGCGCGCTTCACTGATATTTTTTTCAAAGTCTTTCTGAATGCAGCCAGTTCTTCATCCGACAGCTCTTCAAACAGTTCTTTGATGAGTTCGGCATGCGGCGGGAAAATTTCCACCATGAGTCCGCGTCCCTTTTCAGTCAGAAATGCGTAGCTGATCCGGCGGTCGTTCGTATCCGGACGCCTGTCCACATAACCTTTTTCAACAAGTTTATCAACCACATAAGTTGTACTGCTGCTTGCAATTAAAATCCGATTTTTAATATGCTGTATCGGCTGGTCACCTTTGTTGTATAATAGTTCCAGTACAGCAAACTCGGTGATGTTCAAACCGTAATGCGAAACATCTTTCTTAACGTTGCTTTCCAGGAACTCGTTTGTACGTTTCACGCCTACAAAGGCCTTCAAAGCTTCTTTTGTGCGATCCATTATTTCACCTTCTGTCGTATACTAAAATTATTTAAAATTCGAAATAATTTTAGTCTTTATCTTTACTTTTGTCAAATCATTCCTATAGAAAAGAGGTTATATTTATGATAAGTGTTAATAATATATACCAAGCTCGCGAAAAAATTAAACCTTTTATTGTAAAGACGCCTTTGATCAGACTTCAAAACCTGGATGAATATGCCGGATGCGAAGTATATGCCAAGCTCGAAAACATGCAGAACACAAAAGCGTTCAAGCTCCGCGGTGCGATGAATAAAATTCTCAGCCTGACCGACGAGGAAAAGGAAGCCGGAATCATCTGTTCCTCTTCGGGCAACCATGGCCAGGCAGTCAGCTACACATCAAAACTGCTGGGCGTAAAAGCGACCATCGTCATCCCCGAAACAGCACCGGAATTCAAAGTCGAAGCCATCCGGAAGCACGGGGCGGCGACCGAATTCTGTACTGTCGACGACCGCTTCATAGTCACGGAGCAGCTGGCTGAAAAACATGGATACACGATTGTTCCCCCATTTGAAGATGACTTGGTCATCGCCGGCCAGGGCACCGTCGGCCTGGAAATCATGGATGAAGAAATTCCATTTGATCATGTGCTCGTCCCTGCAAGCGGCGGCGGACTGCTCGGCGGTGTTTCGACAGCCATGAAGGAATCCGGATTCAAAGGCAAAGTCATCGGTGTGGAGCCTGAAAGACTGCCGAGATACACGAAAAGTCTGGAAGCAGGCAAACCGGTACAGATTGATTCTCAAAAAACAATCGCCGATGCTTTAGTCGTCAACCGACCGGGTACTTTGAACTTTGAAATGGTTCAAAAATATGTGGACGAGTTTCTCTCCGTATCCGATGAAACGATGCTGAAAGCCCAGAAGATGATGCTGATGGAAGGTAAAGTACTTGCAGAAGTCTCCTCCGCAATCGGCCTCGGCGCCCTTCTCGATAAAAAGCTGGATGTTAAAAAAGATGATAAAGTATGCCTCGTCGTTTCAGGCGGCAACCTCGGTTTCGATCAGCTCGAACTGCTGCAGGACATTGAATATTGATTGAATGACAGAGCCCGGCAAACCTTTTGTTTGTCGGGATTTTCCTGTTTTCATAGTGAATTTCGAATAACTTCTTATATTTAGCCGACTTGTGCGATTTTGACAGCGATATTCGTACAACTTTCGATATT
>DEQG01000071.1:0-2551 GCA_002360325.1 Salinicoccus sp. UBA3372
AAACACCAAAAGTCAGAGGCTTCGTGCCACCGGCAATAACAGAGAACTCCAAAATCTTCATCCAGACGGAGGATTTTGGAGTTTTATCATGTTTTATAAGTGAGTTTTCTCATCCAGATTTCAAGCAGCCCCCGCTTTTCGTTCTGCTCCATGAAGTAAGCGGCGGTCAGTGTGACCGCCCACAGCAGCACCGCGAAAATGAAGCCGGTGGTGATGCTGAGATGCGCACCGAGATTGAATGCAATCGGGGATAAAAATAATACAATCAATATCTCATGCAGGACAAAAAATGTCAGCGAACGTTTACCCATCGCCGCCATGGCGACAATCACTTTATTCGGTGAAGTGACTTTATGTCCTAAAATGCCGAATAATGCCGCATAACCGAGTCCGGCAAATAATCCCGAGATGATATGGACGCCATATATCAGACCTGCGTTAAAATAAGAGGGGAATATGACATCGTTGATCAGCACAAGCGGAACTGCCCCGATGATGGAAATCGAAAGTGTGACCGTCATCAGTTTTTTCAAAAATGGCAGGTGGTCTCCGGGCCTGATCAACACATTCAGCTGCCCGAGCCAGAACCCCATCAGCACAGACGGGATGACCGGATACATCAGATGGGTAAATGCCGGGACGAAGGGTATGCTGAACAGACGCGCCCAGACTGTATTGAGATACGTTTCCTCACCTGTAAATTCGACAGGGACGCTGTATCCGTCCATTACAAATAAAGCCCCGCCCCACAAGAGGGAAACAAACACCCCGTAAATGACAGTCGTTACAGCCGTCCAGATCAGAATGGTCTTATTGCTCCGGCCGAGGAAAGGCAGAAGTACGATGCCTGCGATACCGTATACCATCAAAATATCCTGACCCCAGAAGACGCCGGTTAAAATCATGCCGAACAAAATTAAATAAAGACATCTGCGGAAGATGAGCCACCTTGCTGCACTGATGTTTCTCCGTTCACTCTGCTTGTTGTATATCATGATGATGCCGTAACCGAACAATACCGCAAAGAGCGGACGCGCCCGGTTGTCCACGAAAAACTCCATCATCATATTTATGAAACTTTCAAGCGCGTTGTCCGGCGCCATTTTTGTAATGACACCGGGTTCACTCAAATACATCAGCAGCGGTACATGTGCCAAGATGATAAGAAACAGCATCGAACCGCGGGCAAGGTCCAGCGACAGTGCCCGCTTCTTCTTTTTTGGCTGGTTTTTCATTTCAAACATATTAAAACTCCTGACTTAATGAGTGACGATCCGGACAAGCTGGGCGTTGTTGCAGTCTTTGACGACTACGCCCAGCTCCATCAGATCATCTTTGAGATTTTTAACTTTCTTCTCATCGTCATCCCTTTTTGCCTGTCTTCTTTCATAAAGAATCGTATTTGCCGTCTCGCCTAATTTCTCATGGTCCACAGTCCATTTGAAAAATTCATTGATATACGGATCTTCGCTGACCCACGGGTAATGAAATTTTTGGAAAGCACTTTTTAGTTTCGCTGCTGAATAGTCCGTATTCTGCCTTAAAAGCTCAGACCCGTCATTACCGATGATGACAAGCTCCTTCCCTTCTTTGAACACACTCTGGATATCGATTTTCTTTATTTCCGATTTCTTATCAAAAATATCCACTGTGACATAGTCGCGATTGACTTCCATCTTTAAAATTTCCGTGAATATGAAAATGGATAGAAAGAGACCGATTATAAAGCCGACTATTGCAAGACCGCGGTTCAGCCAGCTGTTTTCGATACTTGTGATGAAATTGATCAGCTGATTATCCGACAGAAATGGAATCATTTCGATCCAGCCGAAGATGAATGGCAAATAATAAAAAATGACTGCCGTTAAAATCGGAATGAGAACGATAAGACCTTTTTCAAAACCGTTCAGTCCCAGCTTTTCACTATTCATTGTGACCGCCTCCTGTACATAAGTACTGTTTCACCATTTTGAACAGCTCTTCCCCGTATCTTTCACTTTCCGAGTCATTTTCAGGGGCAAAAATCATTTCATCGATGGCACCGTTGATGATCCTTGTTAAAATTTTAACGTCCACATTTGATTTGAACTGCTTCGTTTCAATGCCTTCTTCAATGAATGAATTCAATATTAAATAAACGCCGTCCTGTTCATCATCATCCATCAGATAAAATGCTTTATTATCCTCTGTTCTCGCATTGAATACAATCTCTATCATCGCGATGTTCTGCGCCCTGAATTTCCTTTGAAAGTTGAGGGAGGCATTAATATATTCCTCTATTCTTTCAATGACCGGCTTATCTTCTGAAATGGACTGTTGGATGTATTCGATTTTATGCATGAAAATATGTTCCAGCAGTGTAAACAACAATATATTTTTAGATTTGAAATGATAGGAGACAAGACTCGGATTGATATCCGCCCGCTTTGCGATACTTTTAAAAGTCATATTTTCATAGCCTGATCCGGCAAGTTCTTCGATACAGGCATTGATGATCTGCTCTTTTCTCTGTTCCTGGATAAATGACAACATGTCCACCTCTTTTTGAATG
>DEQG01000071.1:2593-10390 GCA_002360325.1 Salinicoccus sp. UBA3372
GTCAATGAAAGTTTCTTATTACAACAATTTTGGAATAAAAAAATGTCATCCGACGAATCGGATGACACTTTAATCTTTGAATTATACGTTGAATCTGAAATGAACGACGTCGCCGTCTTTCATAATATATTCTTTACCTTCCAGACGGACTTTGCCCGCTTCTTTCGCTTTGAGTTCGCTGCCAGCTTCGACAAGGTCGTCATAGGCAACCGTCTCTGCACGGATGAATCCTTTTTGGAAGTCAGTATGGATGATGCCGGCACATTCAGGGGCCGTCATACCTTTTTTAAATGTCCACGCACGGACTTCCTGAACGCCTGCAGTGAAATATGTCGCAAGGCCGAGCAGATTGTATGATGCGCGGATCAGTTTATCGAGACCGGACTCTTCAAGGCCGAGCTCTTCCAAAAACATTTCCGTTTCATCGTCATCAAGTGCAGCAATCTCTTCTTCAACTTTTGCAGAAATGACAATCACTTCGGACCCTTCATTTTCAGCATACTCCTTGATTGCAGTCAGGTGCTCGTTCGCCGACAGATCCATCAGATCATCTTCCGCGACATTGGCCACGTATAACATCGGCTTTCCTGTCAGCATGTGGAAGTGCTTCACTGCATCCTGCTCTTCTTTGGAAAACTCAAGGGCACGGACCGGCAGTCCTTCTTCCAGTCCTTCCCTGATGCGTGTCAGTACGGCATATTCCGCCATCGCTTCCTTATCTTTCTGCTTAGTCATCTTCTCCACTCTCGGCAGTCTTTTTTCAATACTTTCAAGGTCTGCCAGAATCAGTTCCATATTGATGACTTCAATATCCTCAATCGGGTTCACATTGCCTGAAACGTGTGTCACGTTATCATCATCGAATGCACGGACGACCTGCGTGATCGCATCCACTTCACGGATGTTTGCGAGGAATTTATTCCCCAGTCCTTCACCTTTTGAAGCACCTTTTACTATACCTGCAATATCCGTGAACTCGAACGCTGTCGGGATGGTCTTTTTAGGTTCAACCAGTTCCGTCAGTTTGTCGAGACGCTCGTCGGGCACTTCAACAATACCGACGTTCGGGTCGATCGTTGCGAACGGATAGTTTGCAGCGACTGCACCTGCCTGTGTAATAGCGTTAAATAAAGTGGATTTACCGACGTTTGGTAAGCCAACAATTCCTGCTGTTAAAGCCATGTCATTTCTCCTTTAATTACCATTAATTTTTTTTACGATGCGTTTCATGCGCTTTTCAAAGTCGCGCCGCGTCATCATGATCGTACGCGCGCATTCCGTGCATTTTATTTTGATGTCTGCACCCATGCGGGTAATCTGAAAATCACTGCTGCCGCACGGATGCTGTTTTTTCATTTCAACAATATCATTCAGTTCATATTCTTTTTTCATCACTCTTCACCTTTTCTCACTGAATCGTCAAAATCCTGAATATCCATTGACGGTACGGAAATATAAACGCCGTTTTTGGCAAGGTGATTCTTGATCGCTTTTCTGTTGCGTCTTGTAGCACCGAAATGTTCCATCGGTTTTGTAATGAGCATCACTCTCATGATGGCCTCACCGTTGACAATATCATTAAGACCCATGACCTGCGGCTTCTCCACCAATGACTCATCCGCGTCCATTGCCGTTTCAGCATAGCCGTTCAAGAGATCTTCCACATAATCCAGATCTTCAGTCAGTGACAGGTTGATATCAAGGAATGAGATTGAATTGTATTTGGAGAAGTTGATCACTTCATTGATTGTACCATTCGGAATGATGAATAGTTCACCTTCATACCCCTGGATTTTGGAAATGCGCAGTCCCATGGACAGCACTTCACCTTCTGCGACTGTCGTGCCGGATGTATTAATCCGTACAAAGTCACCGGTATCAAACTGGTTTTCCAGTAAAATAAAGAACCCGGTCAGCATATCTTTGACTAAGCTTTGTGCACCGAAACCGATGGCCAGACCGACGACACCGGCACCGGCGAGTAATGTCGCGACAGGGACGCCGAATGTTTCCAGCACCATGACGAATACGATGAACCATATAACGATGCTCACTGCATTCTGCAGTACATTGATCAGCGTTTTATTACGCTTGGCATTGCCCGGTTTTGGCTTCTTGCCTTTTAATTTCGCCTTTGATGTGAAAGTAAAATAATTTTCAATAATGCGGTTCAATACTTTAACGATGACGCCTGCAATAACGATTAAAACAATCGCAAATAATACATTTGTTCCTATACCGAACCATAATTCCGGATTCCGCAGTTCAGCAATGAGACTCTCTATGAGCCCCAATGTCTCTTCTGCTCCGCTGCCGGTGGTGAATATGCTCTTTGAACCCAATTATAAGCCTCCTTATGATTCTTCAAATAATTTCATCAATCGGTTGAATTCTTCTTCATTTTTAAATTCGAATGTAATCTGCCCTTTATTACGGGTCTTTTTTATTTCCACGGCAGTGCCGAATCTCTCTTTTAAATTGCCTTCATGTTTAAGGAGGAAGTTCGGCTTTTCCTTCAGTGTCTTTTTCTTTTTCGGCACCTGCATGCTTCTTACATAGTGCTCGAGTGCACGTACGCTCATACTTTCAGAGACAGCCTTTTTTGCCGCTTCTTCCTGTGCTAGCGGGTCTTTCAGACTGAGCAGTGTACGCCCGTGTGCACCTGACAATTTCTTTTCATTGATCAGTTTTTTCACTGCATTCGGCAGATTGAGGATGCGCAGCATATTGGCGATATACGGTCTCGACTTACCGAGTCTTTCAGCCACTTCCGCCTGGGTCAGCCTGCGCTTTTCCATCAGCTGCCTGTAGCTCATCGCCTCTTCCAGCGGATTCAGATTCTCGCGCTGCAGATTCTCAATGATGGCCAGTTCCATCATGTCATTGTCGGACAGCTCTTTGACAATCGCCGGAATGGTTTCTCTGCCGGCAATTTTAGATGCACGGAAGCGTCTTTCACCGACGACGATATCATACCCTTTGACCGATTTTCTTAAAATGATCGGCTGCAGCACACCGTGTGTGCCGATGGAATCCGCCAGTTCTTCCAGTTTTTCCTGGTCGAACTCCACTCTTGGCTGATACGGATTTTTACGGATTTCCGACAGTCTGACGTCGGTCACCGCTTCTTCTTCCGTATTCGTATTGAACAGGGCATCCAGACCTTTGCCAAGACGTTTTTTATTATTTGTCACGTGCAATCACCTCTTTGGCCAGCTTCGAATAGTTTTCGGCCCCCTGTGATTTAGGATCATAGACAGTGATCGGCTGGCCGTAACTCGGCGCCTCGCCCAATCGGATATTTCTCAAAATCACCGTATCGTATACCTGGTCTTTGAAATGTTCTCTCACTTCTTCCGACACCTGTGAACCAAGGTTCGTCCGTGCATCGAGCATTGTAAGAAGCACACCCTCAATGACGAGACCGGTATTCAGATGGCGTTTTACGAGATCGATCGTATTGATCAGCTGGCTCAGTCCTTCAAGCGCATAATATTCGGCCTGTACCGGAATAATGATGCCGTCAGCTGCTGTAAATGCATTGATCGTCAGCAGGCTGAGCGACGGCGGACAGTCGATGATGCAGTAATCATAGCTTTTGGATAATTGATCAAATGCCTTCTTCAATCTCAGTTCTCTGCTCATCGCAGAAACCAGCTCGATTTCGGCACCGGCAAGAGAAATATTCGCCGGAATGATATCCAGGTTCATATTGGATGTTTCATGGACCACTTCATTGATGTTTTCATCATCTATCAGTACGTCATATATCGATTTTTCCAAATCACTCTTTTCGATTCCGAGGCCGCTCGTCGCATTTCCCTGAGGGTCTATATCGACAAGCAGCACCTTCTTGCCGTAATCCGTCAAAGCAGCACTCAAGTTCACTGCGGTTGTCGTTTTCCCTACGCCGCCCTTCTGGTTGGCAATGGCAAAAGTCTTCATGAAGATTCGCTCCTTACTTAAAAATCACATAAATATATTATATCAATCAGATTGACAAAAGTAACACAAAATATGAAAGCACCCAACGGTAGTTGAGTGCATTATTTATAGATCTTTATCGATACTTCGACATAGTCCCCGTTGTCTGTACTGTTGAAAGCGAGCGTATGCCCTTTGCCTTTAAGCTTTTCCACCTGGCTCGTCAGATCATTGACGACAAATGAAACTTCATTGTTGAAGTTGATTTGCTCGGTACTTTTATCGGAACGTTTTTTGACGAGCTGTTCCGTATCTTTGACAGTCAGTTTTTTATCTTTTATATCCGTCAGCACTTCACTCTGGTCATCATCTTCAAGGCTTAATAAACTCCTTGCATGCCTTTCGGTGATTTCACCTGAACCGAGCGCCTCGATCACGCTGTCGGAAAGTTTCAGAAGTCTCAGTTTGTTTGCGATGAATGACTGGGATTTACCCAGGTTCTCTGCAAGGTCTTTCTGCGTGATATCTTCCATTTCAAGCAGCTTGCGGTATGCACGAGCCTCTTCAATGCTGGACAGATTTTCACGCTGGATATTTTCTATCAGTGCGACCGCAGCCGTCTCCTGATCCGTCAAATAACGCACCAGTGCATCGGTCTCTTCAAAGTTTAACAGTTTCATCGCCCGGAACCGTCTTTCCCCGGCAATGATTTCATACATGCCCTCTTCTATCGGACGGACGGTGATCGGCTGAAGCAGCCCGTGTTCTTTGATTGAATCACCAAGTTCACGTATACGGTCATGATTGAAGACGGTTCTTGGCTGATAACGGTTTGGAACAATATTTTCAAGCGGCAGCTTCTGCAGGCTCTCTGTATCCGGCTTGGCCTCACTGCTCTTATCTATCAGATTGAATAATTTTGAAAATGGTTTTTTCAATGTTCCACCGTCCTCTCTCTGTTTATTTTAATGGTGATTTGTTAGGCATGCCCGGTTTTCTTGGATATTTTTTCGGTGTTTTATGCACTTTTTCAATATCCAGTATATACCGTTCACTGTCCTCTTCCGGCAGGGTGAACTGATGTGTTTCCAAAATTTTTCCGCCGAGAAGTTCAAGTGCAAACGTGCTGTCTTCAAGTTCCTCAAGGCCTCTTTTGCCTTTAAGAACGATGAATTTCCCACCTGTACGGACAAGTGGCAGGCACAGTTCCAGCAAAGTATTCAGATTGGCAACCGCTCTCGCCGTCACCATATCAAACATATGCCTTGCCGTGTGACGGCCGAAATTTTCTGCCCGGTCATGCACGAGGTGCATATCGCCGAGCGATAATTCCGCCGTCAGTTCATTCAGGAAGTTGATCCGTTTATTCAGTGAATCAACGATCGTCACTTTAATATCCGGTCTGACGATCTTCATCGGGATGCTCGGAAATCCTGCACCCGCCCCGACATCGCACAGACGGGTCCCTTCCGGGATATCTGTATAGAACAGCGGTGTCAGTGAGTCATAGAAATGTTTCAGATAAACTTCTTCTTTCTCAGTCACCGCTGTCAGGTTGATTTTTTCATTCCAGTGGACCAGCATCTCATAATACTTGTCGAACTGGCCGATCTGTTCATCGGTCAGTTCTATGCCGTGTTCTTTAAGTGCTTCTATAAATTGTTGTGGGTTCATGCTTCTACTCTTTTCACATTGCCCTGTTCAATATAAACGAGGAGTATTGAGACGTCTGCCGGGTTGACACCTGAAATTCTTGAAGCCTGGGCGATATCCAGAGGTTTCACTTTCTTCAGTTTATCACGTGCCTCCGTTGCGAGTGAATGAATCGCATCGTAATCGATATCTTCAGGTATTTTCTTTTTCTCCATGCGTCTCATCTTATCTACCTGGATCAATGATTTTTTAATATAGCCTTCGTATTTCGTCTGGATTTCAATCTGCTCATATTCAAGCTGATCCAGCTGCACTTCTTCTTCCAGAATTTCCATGATGGACATGTAGTCCATTTCAGGGCGTCTGAGCAGATCAAGCGCAAGGATGCCGTCTTTCAATGGCGTTCCTCCGCGCTCTTTGATAACGCTTTGAGTATGCTCATCCGGTTTGATGCGTATTTTCGACAGGCGGTCGAATTCAGCATTGACATTATCTCTCTTCTGATTGAACCTGTCATAGCGCGCTTCTGAAATCAGACCATTCTCATAACCGATATCCGTCAGTCTCATATCCGCATTATCATGTCTCAGCAACAGACGGTGCTCTGCACGGGATGTCAGCAGACGGTACGGTTCATTCGTCCCTTTTGTGATCAGATCGTCGATCAGGACACCGATATATGCATCTGCACGGCTTAAGATCAACGGCTCAAGACCAAGGATTTTATTTGCAGCATTAATGCCTGCGACTATGCCCTGGCCTGCCGCTTCTTCATAACCGCTTGTACCGTTGATCTGGCCTGCGGTAAATAAATTCTCGATCTTTTTAGTTTCAAGTGTCGGCCACAGCTGTGTCGGGTCCAGCGCGTCATATTCGATTGCATAGCCCGCACGCATCATACGCGCATTTTCAAGTCCCGGTATCGATGACAGCATTTCACGCTGGACATCTTCCGGCAGACTCGTCGACAAGCCTTGTACGTAGACTTCTTTTGTGCCTCGTCCTTCCGGCTCAAGGAAAATCTGGTGGCGCGGCTTATCATTGAAACGTACAATCTTATCTTCGATGGACGGACAGTATCTTGGGCCTGTACCCATCTTCATACCCGAATACATCGGGGACAGATGAAGGTTTTCATTGATGATTTCATGCGTGTGATTTGAAGTATAGGTCAGCCAGCACGGCAGCTGATCCATGATGAAGTCAGTCGTTTCATAACTGAATGCACGCGGTACATCATCGCCCGGCTGTATTTCAGTTTTTGAGTAATCGATAGAATCCGAGTTGACACGCGGCGGTGTACCCGTCTTGAATCTGACGATATCAAAGCCGAGTTCTTTAATCTGGTCGGCCAATGCGATGGAAGGCATCTGATGGTTCGGACCGCTTGAGTATTTCAGCGGGCCGAGAACAATTTCACCGCGTAAAAATGTACCGGTCGTAATAATGACTGATTTTGCATTATAGACGACGCCGATATTCGTTTTGACACCTTTGACGACGTTATCTTCGATGATCAGTTCATCCACCATGCCCTGTAATATATCCAAATTCTCTTCTTGTTCCAAAATGCTTTTCATTTCCTGCTGGTAAAGCACTTTATCCGACTGTGCACGAAGTGCGCGGACGGCAGGTCCTTTACCTGTGTTCAACATACGCATCTGGATATGTGTCTTGTCCGTCACTTTGGCCATTTCACCGCCGAGTGCGTCCACTTCACGGACCACGATACCTTTGGCCGGTCCGCCGACTGACGGGTTACACGGCATGAATGCGATATTATCCAGATTGATTGTCAGCATCAGTGTTTTCAAACCTTTACGGCTTGCAGCAAGTCCTGCTTCGACACCTGCATGCCCGGCACCGATGATAACAACATCATAATTTTGTGCGTTCATAATTTTCCTCCTATTATTATTTTCCTAGACAGAACTGGCTGAACAGCTGGTCGATGAGCTGTTCACTCACATCTTCCCCGATGACTTCACCGAGCAGTTCCCATGTTTTGACTAAATCTATCTGTACGATATCGATCGGCACGTCCATGTCTGCGGATGCGATCGCATCGCTGATTGCACTGTTTGACTGTTCCAATAAGCTGATATGGCGGTTGTTTGAAAGATATGTCGAGTCGGCGTTTGAAACCTGTCCGCCGAAAAAGAGCTCGGCGATCCTGTCTTCAAGATCATCTACGCCGGTACCTTCCGTAATCGATGTTTT
>DEQG01000071.1:10528-12879 GCA_002360325.1 Salinicoccus sp. UBA3372
TCCGATGTCAGCGGCTCATTATTGCTGAGCACATAAAGAATCAATTCCGCTTCTGTCAGCGCCTGGCGGCTTCTTTCCACACCGATTTTCTCAACGATATCATCCGTATCCCGGATGCCGGCAGTATCCACCAGTTTCAGCGGAATGCCGTTGACGTTGACATATTCCTCTAAAATATCACGGGTCGTTCCGGCCACATCGGTGACGATCGCTTTATTATCCTGGATCAGGTAGTTGAGCAGAGAACTTTTACCCACGTTCGGCTTGCCGACGATTACGGTGCTTAAACCTTCACGCATGATCCGGCCCTGACGGCTCGACTTGAGCAGCTTCTCTATCTCTGTTTTCACTTTTTCCGCTTCTTCCAATAAAAATTCCGTCGTCGCTTCTTCAACATCATCATATTCGGGATAATCGATGTTGACCTCGACCTGCGCGAGAATATTCAGGATGCTCTGTCTTAAACTTTCTATATATACTTTCAGACGTCCCTGCATCTGGCCGCTTGCCACTTTGGATGCTTCATCCGTTTTCGAACGGATGAAATCCATGACACCTTCCGCCTGTGACAGGTCTATGCGTCCGTTTAAAAATGCGCGTTTTGTAAATTCACCCGGCTCTGCCATGCGTGCGCCGTGTTTTAAAGTCAATTGCAAAATACGATTGATAGTGTTGATTCCACCATGACAATTAATTTCTACAATATCTTCACGTGTGTAGGTCTTCGGTGCACGCATTACAGCCGCCATCACTTCTTCTACTACTTCATCTGTGTCCGGATCGATGATATGCCCGTAGTTGATCGTGTGGGAATCCACTTCATCAAGCGTCTTCCTGCCACGATATAACTTATTGGCAATTTCTAAAGCATCAATCCCGGATAATCGCACAATGGCAATTGCCCCTTCTCCGACTGGAGTGGAGATACTGGAAATTGTTTCTAATTGCATGATGGTATAACTCCTTTATTTCTTTTCAATGACGAGATAGCGGTTTGGTTCGTTACCTTCGGAATGTGTACTGATATTTTCCAAATCACTTAACACATTATGCATGATTTTTCTCTCAAATGAAGGCATTGGCTCAAGTTTTACCGGCTGTTCCGTCCTTAGTGCTTTTTTCGACATATTTATCGCCAGATTTTCCAATGTCTGACGGCGTTTATCGCGGTAATTTTCTATATCCAGTACGATTACGCCGTAACTTCTGTATATGGTATTCAAATAGTTCTGTCCGATTTCCTGAAGTGCATTCAAAGTCTGGCCGCGTTTGCCGATCAGCTTGGCTGCGAGATCCGATTCGAGTTCGATCTGTCCCGTATTATTATCCACTTCATAAGTGACAGTATTCTCTATATTCATATCGGTAATGACATTATGGAGATAATCCGCCGTTTCGGAAATTGCCTCATCAAATTTAAGGTGAGCCTCTGATTCCTCATCTTTGTCTTCAGCAGGCTCTGCCGCTGCGACTGTCGTTTCTGCGGCAGTCGCTTCTTCCTGCGGTTTTGTTTCATCTATCGTTTCAGTGTGGTCAGTGCCTTCTGTTTCCTGTCTGGTCTCTTCTTTTGTCTCTTCTTCAGCGTTTCTTTCTTCAAGTACTTCATCGACCATGGATGTTTCCTCGCCCGGCTGGCCGCGGTTGATTAATGCATCGATTGTTTCATAAGTTTTCAATTCCGGATTAATAACAGTGAGCTGTACTTCTGCATCTTTTTTGCCCAGCCCTAAAAAGCCCTTGGAGCCGCCTTCGAGAACGTCAATCTTAATGTCTTCTTCCGCTACTTTCAGTTCTTCGAGTCCGAGTGCGATTGCCTGATCTACAGTTTCTGCTTTGTAATTTTTGTACATTTAAAGTACCTCCGCGTTATTTTATACATTTTGCTATTTTTAACACGTGTAATAATGACTTTTCGATCTGATGATAATCCATGCTGCTGACCGGGTTTCTTGCTATCACAATATATTCATGTGCTTTCAGACTGTCTTCATGCTGCTGAAAAAACGCCCGGATACGGCGTTTGATCTTATTGCGCATCACTGCATTCCCCAGCCGTTTGGATACACTGATCCCCAATCTCAAATGTGTCACATCAGGATGGTCACTCAAATAAACTACAAACTGCCTGTTGGCATATGATTTTCCTTTTTTGAAAACAAGCTTGAAATCCTGTTCTTTTTTAATCCTAAATCGCTTTTTCATCATTATTACGCTCTTTCACAGTATGATATATTATTATAACAAAATTTACACTAATCTAAAATTATCTACTTTAAACCACAAAAAAAGATCACCTATTCATAGATGATCTCGAATTATTATGCAGAAAGTACTTTTCTTCCTCTTCTTCT
>DEQG01000069.1 GCA_002360325.1 Salinicoccus sp. UBA3372
AAATACGGGGCCATAGCTCAGCTGGGAGAGCGTTGCGCTGGCAGTGCAAAGGTCAGGGGTTCGAACCCCCTTGGCTCCATTCCATAAGATACAAATCCCCTGGAACTTCTGTTCCAGGGGATTTTTTGTATTTGGGCGGCATTATCTTGCACCGCCGCCGCCACCGCCTGCGGCACCGCCGCCACCACCGACACCTGTTACTCCTCCGCCGCCTGAGGCTGCTGAGGTCGAGGGGGAATTGTGAGAACTGAATCCGCCCTCGCTGAGTCCTTTCGACCAGGTTTGTGAAGTAAGGTGCGGTCCGTAATAATAGTTCACCATTGTCGGATAGATTGAATCGCCGGTTTCGTCCGGTGTCAGTTTTGACAGATACTTTCTGACATTCTCACCTTCACCGACCAGCACACTCCAAATGATATGCTGTCTGTAATTTTCATCATTTTCGTAAATTCTGCTGTAATCTTCTTCAAGATAATTTTTATACCGGGATAAGTGGTCAACCAGCTGATTTCCTTTTTCTGTCGGCGCCGTTATCGGTACAGGCATGCCCCATAGTTTATCTTTCTTATAGTTGGCATAACCGTTTGTTTCCAGCCAGCGGTTTGAATACTCCCTGAGTTCATCCGCCACCGCACCGACTTCTTTCGCATGTTTTTTCGACCATTTTTTCAATCTTTTTTCATCAATGACACCTTCGTCATCAGCTATATCCAGCAGCATACGCCATAATAACGCCTCGTAGCCGCTCTCCAGTTCATTGTCCTCCAGATGTTCGCTGATTTCTTCAAATGAATAGGAATAGCCATCGATCAGTGACTGATAATCATGGATAAATATTTTAGGTGATCCCTTATCCAGTTTCTTATCCGGCTGCTGATCAATTTCAATTTTGATTCTTCCCTCATCTGTCCACTTCATCAAACAGGCCTGGAATATATCTTCAAAATAACCCATATTCATATGCATCAGCATAAATGCGATACCGGCATAATCATCAATTGCGGGCGGCACGTTGGTTTCCTGATCTTTATTCCTTCGTTTGATGGTGCCGGCTGAAGCGATATGTCCGCGATCTTTATATTTTGAAGAAAGCTTTACAATAAAAACGACGACAGCCGCAGCAAGAGCTCCCAAAACACCGATAATCGAAACGATAAAGACAATCCAGCCGGTGCCGAGACTTCCATCATCATATATGGAGCCGTCCATCGCCTCTTCCTGTTCTTCCTCTACCGAACCTTCACCTGAAACATCTGTATTAAATGTGCCTTCAGGAAAATGCATGAGCAGGGCTGCACCATTGTCATCGGTCAGAGTTTCTCCCGCAGTCCACTGGATATCATCACCGACAGTCACGATATCGCCTTCAAAACCGAATCCCCAAAATTTTATGTTTTCATCGTTAAGAGATATGTCCGATGTTACATTCATTTTGAAATTTTCAGTCGGCAGGCCTGTAAATGAATCGAAGTTATAATATAGAGACTGGCCGCCTTCAAGATTGCGCACGGCATTTTCAAGAGTATATTTTACGACATACGTATGTTCACCGTACTCACCGATGCCCCAGACAAGTTCGGTACCGTCATCCGTATCGACAGTGCCGTACTTGCCCGTTTTCATTTCCCGGCCTGCATCCAGATTCCAATTCTCTTCTTCAGTAAATCCTTCAACTGAAAAGTCAGTGACTTCTATGCCATCCATATCCTCTTCATTGAATACGATATAATTTTCGGTGCCTTCATCCATGTACGCTTCACGTGTTTCCGTCACGGATACAGAGCCATCCTCGTTGATTTCTATATCCATTTCCAAACTGTTGATTTCATTTGCTTCTGCACTCAGACTGAAGAAAATGAAAGCTGTAAATGTGATGGCCATCATTAAAATATGTTTCATACTTTCCCTCCGTTTTACAGACTGCATACAATAACTGATCAGCCGTTAAGCAAATAGTCGCCGATTTTTAACGGGTCGACAGATTCACCCTCTTTGAATACGCGCATATTGCCCCCTGACAGCTCATCGATCAGCAATACTTCCCCCGTTTCTGCATCCCGTCCGAACTCCAGTTTGATATCGTATAAATCCAGTCCTTTTTGTGCAAGCTCATCTTTGATCAGTTCACTCACACGTACAGTCAGGTCCGTAACCGCCTGATATTCATCCGGCTTTAAAATATTCAGGGTTTTCAAAGCCGCTTCGTTGATCACAGGATCTCCCCGTTCATCATCCTTCAGTGTCATTTCAACATATGCAGGCAGGTCCGCCCCCTCTTCAATATAGTCACCGTAACGTCTTATAAAACTGCCGACAGCCTTAAAGCGGCAGATGACTTCCAACCCTTCACCGAACACTGCAATTCTCTTTACTTTCATCGTCCGCGCTTCCACATCCGCATCAAGGTAATGCGTTGGAATACCTGCTGCGTTGATCTTTTCAAAAAGATAACTGCTCATCTGCAGTCCCGCCTTACCGGAACCTTCCACCGTCAGCCCGACCTGGTTTTCACCCGGATCGAATACGCCGTCCTTACCCGTCATGTCGTCTTTGAAATAAAGTACAATCTCGCCGTTGTCATTCTGATACACATCTTTTGTTTTGCCTTTATAAACCAGCTTCATAATAGACACCTCATAAATTAAGTTAATTATCATTATAATCCTCTTGAATAAAAATAGAAAATATTATTAAAAATTTTCCACCATCTTTTACAGCCCTTTGTTTATATGCATTTTGAATGGGTATAGAATGTATAAGAATTTTATATTACAGGAGGGTTTTATCAATGTCCCATGAACAGCACCAGCAGCTGATACAGACGTTACATGATTGTGCAGAGGCGTGTAATCATTGCTTTGATGCTTGCCTGAAAGAAGACGATGTTAAAATGATGGCGGAATGCATCCGTCTTGACCGTGAATGTGCCGACTTCTGTTCATTTTTTGAACAGGCTCTGATGAGAGGCACCCCATTTGCTGCTGAACTCGCAGAAGTATGTGCAAAAATCTGTGAAGCCTGCGGCAAAGAATGTGAAAAACATGATCACGACCATTGCCAGAAATGCGCAGAAGCGTGCTTCAAATGTGCAGAAGCATGTAAAGCAATTGCTTAATATAGTAAGTTGATATGAATCCAGCCCCTTTCCAAGACGGTCAGGGGCTGTTTATATTCATCTGATTAAAAATTCTCTTATTTTTTTACATACTTTAAAGACACGATATTATTGATGCCGCTTTTCCCGGCAGCCTTTTCGGACATGGGCTTTCTTCTGTACTCTTCAAAACCCATTTTTTCATACAGCTTCATTGCCTGTATGTTCGTATCCGCAACCTCATCAATGACATAGTCTTCATAAGGCGTATTCTCGATGATATATCGGATAAGCTGCGATGCAGCACCCTGTCCGCGGAATTTTGAAGCTGTGCCGACGAATTCAATCGACCCCGTGTTCGGAGGGAAATCTACATACGGCGCTTCAAATTCTTTTTTCAGGAATATTACTGCCATACTTCCTTTAAATAAACCCAGATGTTTCCTCAACTCTTTCGCATTCAATTTCACTGACTGACTTTCCCCATCTGTACATGCCGCCACACCGGCCACTTCATCATCAGTGACAGCGACATAAAACTGCTCCAGAACGAACATATGGGAAAATGCCTTTGCAATCACATTTTTATCTTTTGAAAAATAGCCGAGCCACTGTGTGAAACCATCCGCAAAGATGTTGCCCATCTGCGCTCTTACATCAAGATCCGTCTCATCCGCTTTGACTATTTTGAATTTACACCCTTCTTTTTTCATAACAATACAGAGCTCCTTTTATGAATAAATATATTTTCATTGTAAGATACAAAATTAAAAAAGACACTCCTTTTCAGAGTGTCTTTTTCCGTACTATTGAGATGCTGTACTTTTATGAATCCAGTGCATACTGACATCTTTATGGTTCAAATCTTTTTCATAAGTCAAAATTACACCATTGCCATTATCTGCATCAGCGACTGTCTGTGCTCTTGTCTCTCCATTGCAGATGCGATTGCAGGCGGCAGCTCCATTACTTTGAATACACCCGGCAG
>DEQG01000042.1:0-15601 GCA_002360325.1 Salinicoccus sp. UBA3372
AAGAGAGGCCGCAAAATTTGGTTATAAGATTCAGGCCGATTCACATAAAGCACCAATATTCAAGATGTTCGGCAGATTATCCGGCACGGTCATCGATTACTTATTTGTCTTTTTCCTTTATGGTATTGCCGTTATCATGTTCGCCGGTGCCTGTTCTGCCTTAAATGAAAGTTTCGGAGTACCATACTGGCTCGGAACACTCATCATGGTGGTATTCATAGTCGTTACACTGCTGCTCGACTTTGATAAGATCGTATCGGCACTCGGTGTGGTGACGCCGTTTCTGATCGTAGTCGTCATCATCATTGCCGTGGTCAACATATTCAACCCGCAGGTGCCGATGGAAACAGCGAACGGCCTTGCACAGCCGGAACGCACACCGAGCGGCCTGTGGTTCCTTGACGGCGCCATGTATGCCGGATTCACGCTGGCAACCGCATTCAGCTTCTTGTCCATCATTGGTGCGAACTCATCCAGCCGTGCGACAGCTGCACGTGGCGGACTGATGGGCGGAGTGATCATTACACTCCTGATGCTGATGATCAACGCGGCACTCATATCAAATATCGACGTTTTAAACGACCTGGCACTGCCGACACCCGCTTTGGCCAGCAACATCCATCCGATACTGCAGCTCGCCTTTGCGATTGTTATGCTGCTCATCATCTATAACACAGGCGTCGGCGTCATGTAACCGTTCCTGAAACGCTACAGCAAACCGTATATGAAGAAATATTACACCATACTCCTGGTTTCCGCAGTCATCGGGTACTTTCTGAGCTTCTTCGGATTCGTCGCATCGTCTACCCGGCATTCGGCATACTCGGCCTCCTCATCGGACTCGGCCTGACCATACGCTGGTTCATGAATAAGAATACGAAGAAAAGATTATTATAGAAAATAAAGATCAAAACTCCGTTTGAACGGGGCTTTGATCTTTTTACATTATTTCTTCAGTTTTTCATAGACAAGGATTGCTGCCAGTGTATCAAAGATAGAGATGCCGACTGATTTGAATATTGTAGACTGTTCTTGAGTTTCTTTTGATAACCCATCTTTAACTATCTGTTTCAAGTCTGGAGTGTTATCCTCAGAATATCCTAAAGTTCTGGCAGCACTCATTTCCCCACATTCTGAAAATGCATCATGGGAGTCAACAGAAACATAATCTGCTTTCTTAATGATGGAAGTTGGTATTTCCTGCATATCAGATTTGAAGGCTCCTGATCCTGAAAAGTGTTTATTGGACAAATTCTCATTCTTCAAATCATATAATTCAGGTATGACAGGATTTTTGGAGGTTGTTGTCAGACAGATGACATCAGATTCTTCAACCAACTGGGTAGGTTCGGCAACTTCAACCTCAATTTGCGGATAATGTTTTTTTACTTTATCCATAAAGTCATTAAGTCTTCTTTCACTTCTGTTATAGATAATGGCTTTCTTTATAGGACGCACTGCGCAAGTTGCCTGAAAATGGCTCCACCCCTGATCGCCGGTTCCGATTATACCGACTGTTTCTGCATTTTCATGAGCGAGATACTTTGTTCCTACACCACTTAACGCACCTGTTCTCATTGCAGTAATGATTCTTGCATCCATTGTAATTAATGGATTCATAGTTTCACGATCATATAATATAAAAAGTCCTCTTAATGTAGGTTCGTTCAATTCCGCATTTCCAGGGGCGATGCCTACAACTTTTGCCCCGTAATAATTCTCATAAAATGAAGGCATCATGATTGCAGTATTATCGTCATCATTGATGAACAGACGCTCAGGCAGCAATGAATTTTTCTCACCATCATTCAAGTAATAGTTTTCAATCGTATCAACGATATCTTTCACTGAAACCAGTTTCATAATTTCTTCTTCTGTAAGGTAATCCATGAATAAAAGCTCCTTTTATTTAATCTATCAGAATAATTCCAATAGTATGAGTTCAAATCAAACTATACTATCATCATAGTTGTTTATCAAGAGACATTATATTTGTAAGACATTATTATAAAAACAAATGATATATTGACAATATAAATTATTTGTCTTACAATTATAAAAACAAAATATTCAAATATATTCAAAGGGGTTGAAGTCATATTTGACATGAATTATAAAATCATTTGATAGCGCTTACGTCAGTTTGTTTACGTTAAATAATTTGATTCAGACTAAGAGAATTCATACATAGTGGATTCACAGAGTTGTTTTACAATTAAACGGAGGGGTTAAAATGTTTACAAAACAATTAGATTTACCGAAAATATTTTTAGTGATTTTTTCTGCAGTATTTTTAGCAGCTTGTTCAGACGGTGGCGGAGAGTCAGCTAATGGAGAAACAGAATCCGGAGAAGGGGAAGTTGATTATCCAACGCAGTCAATTGAAGTGATGGTCCCTGCCGGTGCTGGCGGAGATACAGATTTAAATAGTAGAATTACAGCGAAATATCTTGAGGAAGAGCTCGGGGAAACACTGGTTGTCACTAATGTTGGTGGCGCCGGCGGTACTACCGGTATCAATGAATTACTTTCAAAAGAATCGGATGGACACAACGTATTGACATACCATAACGCAATGCTTGTAAATAATATTTATGGTATTTCGGATATCGCTTATGAAGATTTCCAGTACGCAGGTATAGGTATTTTAGATCAGTCGAACACATTCCTGGTATCAAGCGAAGCAGAATTTGATGATTTGGAATCATTTATTGCATATGCACAAGAAAATCCTGGTGAAGTGGATGTAGCGACAGAGATTGGTGCAATGAGCCATTTACAATTGTTGGAGTTTGAGCAGAAAGCGGATGTGGATTTGAATATTGTTGATGCAGGCGGAGCATCTGAAAAAATTACTGCATTATTGGGAGGTAGAGTGGATGTTGTTCCGACATCTTTAGGTCTGGTACAGGACTATTTGGAATCTGGTGATTTTGAATCCTTAGGAGTCATAGCTGAAGAAAGATTGGAAGGTGCACCGGATATTCCAACGTTTGAAGAACAAGGGATAGACATGTCAATAGATAAGGTGTTCTACTGGGCATTTGCTGAGGATACACCTACAGAGGTTGTAGATAAATTCTCAGAAGCGCTTGAAAATGTAGTGGAAAATGAAGATTTCCAGGAAGAAATTTCTAATAGCTGGTTAACACCAACATTCCTTGATAGTGATGAAACACTTGAAAAACTTGAAGAAATAGATGAACATTATCGTGAAGTGTACGAAAATTCAGACCAATCAGATCAATAATTATAGTAAATATAGGAGTGTAGCGAAATGAAAGTTTCTGTAACTGTCAACACAACCGAACTGAGTGATTTGGACTTACAACAGATGTCCCAGTTGGGGATAGACCGCGTTGATTTTGGTAATGGTAACGGATTTAAAGGTGTAGAGGAACAGGGATATCCTGATCTTGATGAGCTGCTTAAACTTCAGAAGCGGATCAGGTCCTGGGGTATGGATATTAACAGGGTCACATTACCCAACATAACATCTGCTTATATGAACAATGAGGAAAACTCTGAAATTCAGCTTCAAAATTCGATAAGCGCAGTTAAAGTGTTTGGTGAAGCGAATATCAAAATTGTACGGCAGCGTTTTGAAGGAGATGTTTTCGAAGGCCAAGCACGGGATTATAAAGCCATTCAGAGGGGCGGTGCGATTGCCCGGGGAGAAAGTGCGGGTTTTATGAAATATAAAAATGATACACCCTCTTTGGAAGAGAGCGAGAAGTGGTGGAGCAGATTCCAGAGTGTTTACAAAGAGATTGTTCCTGTTGCACAGGATATGAATGTAAACATTGCCATGCATCCATCAGATCCGCCTTATCCTGACTCCCCTTTTGGTGGTATCGGTCTGAATAGAATCATTGATGATTTTCCCAATGAGAATGTAGGTTTTGTGTACTGCGTCGGAAGCAGAGCAGAAGCAGGAGGTTCTCCACTGGTAATTGATGAAATCAATCATTTTGGAAGGAAGGACAGGATTTTCCTTGTCCATTTCAGAAACGTCAGGGGCAGCATACCGACAGCGGGCGCATTTGAAGAGGCGCTTCTTGATGATGGCGATTTAAATATGTTTAAAATTCTGCTTGAACTCGACAAGGTGGGCTATGACGGTTGCTTAAACCCTGATCATGTCCCTACATTTGCCGGTGATAGCCCTGATTTGGATGAAAGATGGGCGAATTCCAATATTGGCTGGACAAATTCCAGCTTGGGGTTTTCTTACTCAATCGGATATATTAAAGCATTATTAACTGCATTGACCGAATTTAAAGGAAGATAATTGTACAAATTGTATCAAAAAATGGTGCAGAGGCCTGGTCGTTTCTGTATCATTTTTATTTCAAATGTTGATTAATGGTAAAAAAATGACTATAGTTGGTATAAGTACAATTGTTTTATGGTAAAACAATAAAAATAATATAGTCATATTGAGATAGGATGAGGAGTATGTCGGATTTTAAAATTGACTCGGTCCAAAGGAATACTCTGGCTCAACAAGTGCTGGAAAAATTTATACATTCATTGATGTCCGGAGAATTGAAACCCGGCGATAAACTGCCTTCGGAATTGGTTTTAATGGATGTCTTTGATGTCAGCAGACCGGTTTTAAGAGAGGCATTCAGTTCTCTCGAAACATTGGAAATAGTTAAAAGACGACCACGAGGTGGTACATATATAAATGAAAAGATTGGGCACAGCCCTTTCAGAGCCATGCTTTCTCTGTCAATCAATAATATTCCCGCAATTATTGAAGCCAGAATGACCCTTGAACTTGGTCTGGTTACAATAGCTGCGGAAAAGATTGATGAAAATCAGCTGCAACTATTGAAGGATACGATAATCCAGATTGAGACAAGTGCTGATAATAACTATGGTTCCTTGGATAAAAAGTTTCACAGAATCATTGCACAGAGCGCAAATAACCCTGTTGTTGAAGGAATGATAGATTCATTACTTATTGCACACGAAAAAACAGACAGCCTCATTCCATATCGTGATCCCGATATAACGGCAAAACATCATAAAGATATTTATCAGGCTTTGAAAGACCGTGATCCAATATCTGCTTTTGAAAGCATGTATACACATCTAAGTTTTGTCAGAGAAAAAATACTCTCTGCAATAGAGAATGATAAAGATTTATAAAAAAACCAATCACATTCAAGTGATTGGTTTTTTATTTGAAAGAAATCATAAAAGAAGATGAATTCAAATTTTAAATATTAAATCATCGGAATTATTAGATAATGTTGACTTTATAAATGATTTACTTTATATTTGTAATACAAATAGAAATAAAGGAGGAAACAAATGTCTAAATCTGATTTTTATGAGAAACTGAAAACGATTTCAGGGATAACTGTTACACCTTTTAATAAAAATGACCAGGAAATTGATTGGCAGGGTGTGGAGGACAATGTGGAATATCTGGTGGACAAAGGACTTAAGGTCATTGTCCCATGCGGTAATACAAGTGAGTTTTACGCCTTGACTATTGAAGAAGCTAATGAAGAAACTAAACGTACAGTTGAAATAGTGGATGGCAGAGCGATTGTAGTAGCCGGAGTTGGCTATTCTGTAAAAACTGCCATTGAAATGGGTTTGGAAGCGAAGAACAATGGGGCAGAAGCAATAATGGTTCATATGCCTGTACACCCTTATATTACCTCTGAAGGTGCTAAAAATTACTTTGAAGCAATAATTAAAGGTGTGGATATGCCTACAATCATTTATTTTAAAGATTCACATTTGGATGATGAGATCTTAGTCGAATTGACCCATCTCGAGAACTTTGTCGGCGTGAAGTACGCGGTCAATGATCTGCCTAGGTTTTCCAAAGTGGTTGAAATGATGCCAGCTGACAGTAACGTGGCAATGATATGCGGCACTGCTGAAAAATGGGCACCATTTTACTTCATGGCAGGTGCTGTCGGTTTCACTTCCGGTCTGGTGAACGTTTATCCGGAAAAATCTTTCGAGATGCTGACAAGCCTTCAAAATGATGATTATAGTAAAGCGATGGAAGTTTGGCACGAGATAGTAGAGTTTGAAGATTTAAGAGAGAAATATAATTCAGGTAACAATGTTGTTGTTATAAAAGAGTCGATGGAATTGATCGGATTGAAAGCAGGACCGACCAGAGCACCAGTTGCACCGTTGGCTTCTGAAGATAAAGAAAGAGTATATAAAATGTTGAAGAGATGGGGCTTTAATACAGTATCTAATATGAGTGTTACTAAATAGATTTCAAGGAATAAAAATAAATGGGAGTGTTTTTGGATGGAAACAAGAAATTTTATAGGTGGAGAATGGAGTACACCAAATAATACGAGTGTCGAGGTATTCAATCCCTCAGATTTAAATGAAAAAATTGGTGTGATTAATGAAGGTACAGAAGATGACGTTTTAAATGCTGAAAAAGCTGCAAAAAAAGCTCAGAAAGAATGGTCTAAGAAGCCCGGGCCGCAAAAAGCGGAAATTCTTTATAATATGGCCAAAACTTTGGAGAACAATCTTCAGGAAGTGGCTGAACTGGGAAGTAAGGAAATGGGTAAGCAGATTGGGGAAATGAAAGGCGAGGTTACACGAGGTATACATCTGCTCCGTTACTATGCGGGTGAAGGCATAAGATCCAATGGTAATGTGATACCTGCGAGTGATGTCGATGTTCTGCAATATTCTCAAAAAATCCCATTGGGAGTTGTCGGATTGATAACGCCGTGGAATTTCCCTGTAGCGATTCCAATTTGGAAAATGGCACCAGCATTAATCTGTGGTAACGCAGTCATTTGGAAACCTGCCGGAAACGCATCATTGACTGCAACAAAAATGGTAGAACTGTTTGAAGAGGCAGGGCTGCCTGCAGGTGTTTTGAATCTCGTAGTAGGTAAAGGCAGCGTCATTGGGAAAACATTGCTTGAGAAAGCGGATATCAATGGTGTGTCATTTACAGGTTCAGGCAATACCGGCAGCTATGTTGCAGAAACATGTGCAGCAAGAAATATTAAATACCAGACGGAAATGGGTGGAAAAAATGTGGCTGTAGTCATGAATGACGCTAATCTGGATAAGACGATACCGATTATTTTAAGCGGTGCGTTCAAGTCCGCAGGCCAGAAATGTACCGCAACAAGTCGGGTAATCGTCCAGGAAGGCATTTATGACGAGGTTATAGAACGTCTCAAAAAAGGTGTTGAAGATATCACATTGGACAATGCTCTGGATGAAAATGCCTATCTGGGACCAGTCGCTTCGAAAGATCAGTTTGAAAAAGTGAATTCGTATATAAAAATTGCACGCGATGAGGCGAATATCGTTGCTGAAAAAACAGTTGAAACCAAATCGGAAGGTTACTACATCTCTCCGATCGTCATCACGGACGCACCTTCAGATCATGCATTGGTCAAGGAGGAAATCTTTGGACCGGTCGCATCACTACTCAAAGCTAAAGATTATGAAGAGGCGATCGAGCTGGCAAATGATACCGTTTATGGCCTGAGCGCTGCAATATTCACTGAAAATTTAGCACATGCCCATAGATTTTTGGAAGACAGTGAAGCGGGCATGGTGAGAGTTAACCAGGAGACGGCTGGTGTTGAATATCAATCTCCATTCGGCGGTTTGAAGGATTCCAGCTCAAATTCCAGAGAACAGGGACAGGCTGCGCTTGAATTCTATACTAATACCAAGACATGCGGGATTAAATTCTTTCAATAACGATATGGCGTAAATTTTCATCAGCTGCTTTAAAGTGGTGGTTTTAAAGCAGCTGTGAAAATTATTACAACAAATAAATAAGTGTGAAAGGCAGTAATTATTATGAAAATAAAAAAAGTCAGATTACATGCTGTAGGAATACCCCGTCACACAGGTTTTGTAAATAAACATGTGATTGTCCGTCTGGAGACGGATGAAGGGGTGACCGGTATCGGAGAAATGTCGGATTTTTCACATCTCCCAAAATATGCGGTAGACCTTAAAGATTTAACTACAACATTGAATAATCTTTTAGTCGGTAAAAATCCTTTTGACATTATGGATATAAATAAAGAGCTGCTGGATAATTTCCCGGAAGCAATGTACTACTATGAAAAGGGCAGTTTTATAAGAAATGGAATAGATAACGCCTTATACGATTTGTGTGGAAAGGCGTTGGGCGTGTCAGCAGGAGAACTTCTTGGGGGGAGGACAAAGTCGAAATTTAAAGTATGCTACCCAATCTTCCGTCAAAGATTCATGGAAGAAGTAGATGATAACATGCAAGTTGTAAGGCAGAGATATGAAGAAGGTTTCGATGTGTTCAGGCTCTATGTCGGTAAAAATACAGAAGCAGATATTGAACTTCTGAAAAGAATCAAGTCGGAATTCGGTGATAAAGTGAAGGTTAAATCTTTTGATTTCAGTCATTTACTACAATGGAAAGATTCTTTGAGAACGATTAAGCAATTGTTGCCTCATGAATTAGGTTTGGAAATGATTGAGAGTCCGGCTCCGAGAAATGATTTTGATGGGTTGTATCAATTGCGAACAAGAGTTGATTATCCGATCAGTGAACATGTATGGAGTTCAATGCAGCAAAGTGAAATGCTTAAAAAAGAATCGGTGGATATATTTAATATATCACCGGTCTTCATAGGCGGATTGACTGCAGCGAGGAAAGCGGCTTATGCGGCTGAGGTTGGAAACAAGGAAGTGGTTATAGGAACAACACAAGAACTTTCAATTGGTACAGCAGCCATGGCGCACCTGGGCTGCTCGCTTACGAATATTAATTATACTTCTGATCCAACCGGTCCGGAACTTTATGTAGGGGATGTAGTGAAAGAAAAAGTGGTCTACCAGGATGGTTTCCTGCATGTTCCAAAAAGGGATATTCCAGGACTCGGCATAGAGTTGGATGAAAATTTACTCATGAAATATGAAGTGCCTGATTTAGGATGGGGAGAAGTGACAGTACATCAACTGCAGGATAGAACATCAACCTGATCATTAAAGAGACGGGGAGTATATCCACTTGAAAAAAGTTCTAATAATATTGATGATATTCACTTATCTCATCAGCGTTTTTACTGGTTTAGAAATAATATCGGCCTTACTGGCAATATTGGCATTTATAATACTTATATCGGGTTTTACCGGTGGAAATACTTTTTCCAGAGTCATTAGTTTTATATTATTGAGTGCAAGTATAGTGATAGCAGCTGTGTACGGTATGGATTGGAAAAGTGTATTGTACGGCATTAATCAAAATGTGCCGATTCTTTCATTAATACTCATGGCGCCGATGATTGCAGTTCCGCTGAGATTGAATGGGTATTTGAAATCTTTGTTCAACGTTTTAAAATCGTTGAGCCATAATGCAGTTAAAGCATACAGTGGTTTAATCGCCTTCCTTTTTGTCATTTCGCCGGTTTTCAATATCGGCTCAATCAGGATTACGCATGATATCATTTCGGAAATCGGATTTTCGAAGCGGTTTTTGGCCATGGCCTATATACCAGCTTATACTTCAGCGATAGTATGGTCTCCCTATTTTGCATCCGTCGCTACAATACTGTATATGTTCGAGGACCTGTCATTAAGTGACTATATATTAATTGGGCTGCCGTTGGGAATCATACAGATATTGATCGGCATTTTCATATTTTATACTTTTAGAAATAAAAGTGATGTTGAACAAGTTGTTTCAACAGGTATTGGTAGTCAGCAACTGAAAGAAGATTGGAATAATATATATAAAATATTTCTTTCCATCGTCGGTTTTATAGGGTTAATAATAATAATCGAGTATATTACAAAAGGGAATATCATCACTATAATAATTTTAACCGCCATAGTAGTACCGGTGATATGGGGGTTTTTAACAGGTAATATAAAATCCGTACTTAAAGAGATTGAGAAAATCAGCGGGACCTTTCCCAACTTTAAGAATGAAACGATATTGTTTCTTTCAGCAGGATTGCTGGCAAGTGTGCTTTCAGGAACGTCATTCGGAGGTATTTTAACACCCATGCTGGTTCAGATATCAGACACTTCATACTTATTATTTGTTATGACAATACTGCTTTTGATTGTATTACTGACTTTGATCGGGTTACATCAAATTGTAGTGGTTCCTTTAATCATTATTCAGGTACCTCCTGAACTTGTTGGCATAGATCCATTAGTACTGAGTTTCATATTCATACTGGGATGGAGTATATCCGTAGTTACGTCACCTGTCAGTTTAACGAACCTTCTTGTTTCTAATTTACTGAAAACAAGATGGTGGGAAATAGGATTCAAGATGAATGGTCTGTATCTGATTATCTTAACTTTTTCAGGAATAATACTATCGCTAGTATTAAATTTTTTAATATAATGTAAGACAATTATAATGTAGTCAAAATAATGATATATTGAGGAGAATAAATTATGGATAGAACATCACCAAAAGGTATTTTAGGTTTTCCGGTTACACCGATGAAGTCGAACGGAGAAATTGATACAGATGCATTTGTTAAGAATATCGAGTTTTTATTGGAAGGTGGATTACAGGCTGTCTTTCCTGCATGCGGCGCAGGCGAGTATACAAACTTGAATGACGAAGAATATAAAACACTGGTTGATCTGACGGTCAAGACTGTAAATGGTAAAGTGCCGGTATATTCAGGTGTTGGCGGAAACATTGAAGAAGCAAAAAGAAGAGCAAAGTTATCAGAGGAACTGGGAGCGGACGGTTACTTGATCATGCCGCCATACCTGATTATCGGTTCTCAGGAAGGTATTTATGAATACTTCGCTCAGATCGCGCAGGCTAGCAGTCTTAACGCAATCATCTACCAGAGGGATAACGCTATTTTAGAAGCAGACACTCTGAAAAAGCTGATTGAAGTTGAACAAATTGTAGGCTTTAAAGATGGTTATGGAAATATGGAACTGAATAGTGAATTCAGTCATAAATTCAAAGGTGAAATTGACTTCCTTAATGGAATGCCTATGGCCGAAGTGACGATGTCTACATACATGCCACTTGGCTACGATTCATACTCTTCAGCGATTTCCAATTACATTCCTCATATTTCAAGAAAATATTTCGTTGCGATACAACAGGGGGACAGCGAAGTTGCTGATGATATTTATGAGAACATCATTCTTCCTCTTCATGCAATCAGGAAAAAAGAAAAAGGGTATGCAGTCGCCTTAATAAAAGCAGGAATGAAAATTGTCGGACTTCCGGTGGGAGATGCTGTGAGAGCACCTGTAATTGAAGTTAAAGAAGAACATTATAATGAGATGAAGGAAGTGCTCGATAAGGCTTTGGAACTTTACCCATCTGAGTTATACAAAAACTTATAAAAAATCTACAGGTCATAATCACTCAAAATCTCATTTTATATAATAAATATTATACGAAATTTTTGAAAAGAGGTCAGGCAGTGGAGAATTTTAATAAAATACCTGAAGTGACTAATATGTCAGTCTATCCTGTAGCAGGGAAAGACTGCATGTTGCTCAATCTGAGTGGTGCCCACAGTCCATTTTTCACTCGTAATATAGTTGTTTTAGAAGATAATCACGGAAATGTTGGAGTTGGTGAGGTACCAGGGGGAGAAATGATAAGAAAAACATTGGAAAATTCAAAAAAGTTTATAGTTGGAACTTCCATTGGTAAATACAACAAAATACTGAAATCGATTACAGAAGAATATGGTCATAGAGATTCTAACGGAAGAGGAAAACAGACTTTCGATCAAAGAATTACCATACATGTAGTTACAGCAGTCGAATCTGCACTTCTTGACTTACTTGGGAAAAATCTCGGTGTGCCTGTCTCAGAACTATTGGGTGACGGGCAACAACGTAGTGAAGTGGAAATGCTGGGTTATCTTTTCTATATAGGCGATAGGCATAAAACAAATCTCCCGTACGAAAGTGGAGAAGATTCCAAAGAAAATTGGTTCAGACTGAGACATGAAGAGGCTATCACACCTGACGCTGTCGTCAAGTTGGCTGAAGCTGCTTACGAATGTTACGGTTTCAAAGATTTTAAACTTAAAGGCGGCGTCTTTAATGGTGAAGAAGAAATGCAGTCAATTGCAGCATTGAAAGACAGATTCCCGGAGGCGAGAATTACACTGGATCCAAACGGTGGATGGACTTTGGAAGATGCTGTAAAGTTTTGCAAAGGAAAAGATGATATTCTCGCATATGCGGAAGATCCAGTCGGAGCAGAAGGGGATTACTCTTCGAGAGAAGTCATGTCCGAGTTTAAAAAAGCTACAGGCTTGCCTACCGCAACAAATATGGTGGCGACTGATTGGCGACAGTTGAATCATGCAGTTCAGCTTAACTCGGTGGATATCGTATTGGCTGATCCTCACTTTTGGACTATGCAAGGTTCAGTAAGAGTCGCGCAGCTATGTAATGATTTCGGCCTGACCTGGGGTTCACATTCGAACAATCATTTTGATATTTCACTTGCCATGTTTACACATGCAGCGGCAGCCGCTCCCGGTAATATCACTGCAATCGATACTCATTGGATTTGGCAGGATGGACAATACTTGACTAAAAACCCATTTAAAATAGTTGATGGCAAAGTCAAAGTGCCAGACAAACCGGGACTAGGAGTTGATATAGACCTCGATGCTATAAAAAAGGCGAGTAAATTATACTATAACAATCAGCTGGATAACCGTGATGATTCAATTGCGATGCAGTACTTGATACCAGGATGGGAATTCAATTCAAAAGAACCGTCCATGGTGAGATAAGATTATTTGTAAGTTCGCTAAAAACTAAAATAAAAAGTGCTAAATACTTCTTTATGACATATTTATCAGAATAATATGATAAATTAATAGAGTGATTTAATTAATGGTAACAAAAGGGGAGGGAGTTCATGGACTCAAGCAAAAAAATAGATATATTTTCAGGTGTTATAATTCTGATTATTTCGATAACATTGTTCATTTCAACATTTGGTTTTCAGCAAATGACAGAATCAAGAGTGGGATCAGCATTTTTCCCTCAAATAGCATCAATAGGGATGGCTGTAATGAGTGTCTTACTTATTATTTCTCCATTTATACAGAAAAAAATTAAAGAGAAAAACGCAGATCAAAAAAATGATGCTGAAGAAGATGAAAATATGATGGAGCAACGGGGACCAAACGAATTGGAAATAGAAGAAGATGGAAAGAAATATTATGGTCTGGTTGTACTTACAATCATACTTTTGACAGGATGTGTCGCGTTGCTCCAGCCATTGGGTTTTATACTTTCCACCACGATTTTTCTATTCTTGCAAATGTGTATCATGTCCAAGAAACATAATAGGAAATACATTACTTTCATCATAGTTTCAGCAGTCACTTCCGGACTAATATACTGGATATTCAGAGGCTTCTTCGATCTGATGCTTCCAGCAGGATTACTTGGATAAAGGGGGTCAAGTATGGATTTATTTTTAGAAGGATTTCAACTATTATTTAATTTTCAGTCGATATTCATCATTCTTGGAGGCGTTGTACTGGGACTGATTTTCGGTTCGATTCCAGGACTCACAGCAACAATGGCTGTTGCGATTTGTTTACCGATCACTTTTGGCATGGACCCGAGTAATGGGATGGCACTGCTTATGGGTCTCTATATAGGTGGTGTTTCCGGAGGTATGATTCCTGCCATTCTCCTGAATCTTCCAGGGACACCGTCAAGTATTGCTACAACATTCGACGGTTATCCCATGGCTCAGAATGGTCAGGCAGGCAGAGCATTAGGCTTGTCAATTATTACGTCATTCACGGGTGGACTGGTCNNTTATTATTTTAATGCTTCTTTCCCCACCACTGGCGAGAGTTGCTCTTGAATTTGGGCCGTTTGAATATTTTGCCATTACAATGTTTGCTCTGACTTTGATTTCGAGTTTGTCTGATGGTTCACTTGTCAAAGGTGTCATAGCGGCGCTGCTCGGTCTCACATTCTCATTCGTCGGAGCAGCACCGATAGATTCCTATCCACGTTGGACTTTCGGCATGGAAAATCTTAGTGCAGGTTTCCAATTATTACCTGTACTTATCGGTATCTTTGCTGTTTCCGAGATGCTTAAAGTAATTGAGGAAAGAAAAGATAATCCTATTAAAACTAAAGATACAAAAGATAAAACTACCAAAGTGGATTTACCTTTCGCAGCAGTTTTTAAAAAACCATATAATTTTATAAGATCAACACTGCTTGGGGTAGGAATCGGTATTTTGCCGGGAATTGGCGGCGGTACAGCGAATATCATTGCCTACGTCACAGCCAAGAGACAATCTAAAACACCTGAAAAATTCGGTAAAGGAATCGATGATGGGATCATAGCTTCAGAGTCGTCAAATAACTCTGCAGTCGGCGGTGCCCTTGTGCCTTTAATCTCTCTCGGAATACCAGGTGACACGGTAACTGCAATGTTACTGGGCGGTTTGATGATTCACGGCATACAGTCAGGACCGTTACTCTTTGAAAATAATGGGCCGCTTGTTTACAGTATTTTCGTTGCACTTTTAATCGCGAATGTATTTATGGCAATACTACTTATCAGTGGTATGAAAGGTTTTGTAAAATTACTGAGCATACCGAAACATTATCTTTATCCGGTGATTATAGTACTTTGTGTGGTTGGCTCCATAGGTGTAAATAACCGTATTTTTGATGCTGGTGCACTGATATTTTTTGGTGTCATCGGTTACCTGTTAATCAAAGCCAAGTTCCCAATCACACCGATCATCTTAGGTTTCATACTCGGTCCGATCGCCGAAGTCAACTTACGCAGAGGATTGCAAATGACAGGTGGGGATTTTGCACCATTCATCACTCAGCCAATTGCTGCAGTATTTTGGATAATCGCCATCGGTTCAGTTATTTTCAGCCTTTATAAAGATTATAAAAACACTAAAAAGATGACCACATAGCGATCAAGAAAGAAATTAATATGAAATGCAAAAGACAGAGTCTTTATTAGATTCTGTCCCTTTTTTTAGCTAAGAATAGATATTCAAAATAACTATTGATTTAACACTAAATAAAAACAACTGACGAAAAAGTGATGATTATCAAGAAATTGATCGACGTGCCGTCTATAATGCAGAGAGTGCCAGGATAATCTGCGAAAACATAGAAGATGATATTAATCATCAGAAAGATGCTGAAGTAAGACAGCTGAAACAGCTGTACAGAACAAATAGCGGCAAATACTTCTTTTATATTAAAAATGAATTTGAAACTTACGTTGTCACAAACTTTAAGAAGTGGAAGAGAATAAGATTTGGCCTGACACCTTTCCTGTTATTTATGTACGGCGCGACCATTTTGCAGCTCATGTCCTGGAATATGGCGATAAAGCGTTACAGGCATTTGTAATTTTCACAATCAACATGATTAAAACCTATGGTCTTAAAGTACTCAGCATGGTCCTGTACCCGCATGCATCATTCTATATCCAGTCGACATAGCTTTACAGAGAGACTTTCAACACGACGCTTGTAACACCAGGTTCCGGACTGTCGACATATTCAAGCATCGGCAGTAACATACCTGATGATATCAGTTTCTGTGATAAGAGAGACAG
>DEQG01000042.1:15670-21610 GCA_002360325.1 Salinicoccus sp. UBA3372
TACTTTTTAGTGAAATTCATATTCGAGGACTGCATGCTGTGCCTCTTTGTACACACCGGCATATTCATGGTCAGTCCAATCATCTTGCTGATTGCCGTCCCCATGCTGAACCGTAAAGGACTCCTTCAGAACATAGAGAAAGACAATGTCACAGAATATGACGACATCAAATACGGTAATCAAATCTAAAACCTTATAGAAAATAAAAACTGCAATCTAGGCTGACCTAGCTATATGAGACAAAGATAAAACACCTTTCCTTTTCTATCGCCATATACTTTTTTAAAATATCGTTCTCCATCTTCAAATGTTCAATCTGACGATCTTTTCGTTCATCAGCTGAGCGCTCTTCAGGACCATGTCCATAGGTATACTGTTTTCCGATGGGTTGATCAAATCGATAAAGTTCCCCTTGCTTATACCATCTGACCCATGTGGAAATTTGAGATTTATTCTTGATGCCGTATTTCTCCATAATCTCATTTGTGGTCAATTCACCTACCATTTTCGCTTTGACCACTGCTCACTTGATCTCACTTGAATATACGTTTTTGCCCATGCAAAAAACACCTCCGATTCAGTACTTGATGCTCATTGTACCATTTCGAAGGTGTTTTATATTGTCTCAAATAATTAGGTTAGTCTACGCTATAAATTTTATAGCGACAGCTGATGTTTGTCTATTTTCATTTTAAATTACTTGTTCTCATCAAAAGCTTTCACAGCTGCCTGTGCGACTTGCATATCCTGATCTACTGCACCGCCGCTGACGCCTACTGCTCCGACGACTTTACCGTCCTTTTCAAGTGGGTAACCGCCGCCAAATACGACAATACGTCCGTTATTTGTCGTGTTCAATCCGTAAAGTTCACCATTCGGCACTGTCGCCTCTGCAAGATCCGCCGTCGGCATTTTCAATGCAACAGAAGTCCATGCCTTGTTCTGTGCAACATCAAGGCTTGCGATCCACGCATCATCCATACGGTGTGTCGCAATCAGGTTTCCCCCTGCATCGACGATTGAAATCACCATTTGTACATCAATATTAGCCGCTTCTTTTTCCGCATTATCAATCAATTTCTTTGCTAATTCCAGGTTCATTTCACTCACTTTACTACCTCCTAAATGTATTCGGAAATGCCAGTGTCGTGTAAATACGCCCAGTCGTGATGTTTTATTCATCGTATCATACTCACAGCAGTGGTCACAGAGTTAAGCTTTATCATTATTCCGGTATTGGGAACGGTAATACTGCCTGTAGCCGTATGTGCTCTCTCTTATCAAACTCTTATCCTGTACACCTGCACCGATTGCACCGACTACTGTTGACAGCGAAGTCGCAAACCATGCCACTTGGATATAAAAGAGAAAATCGATCCGGTCGGCGTCAATATTGCTGAGAACATAATCGGGCGGCAGCAGTACCAGCGCACCAGTCAGGAACATCAGAAACAGAACTGCAAAATAAAACATCACGGAGATGAGAAGTGTCAGCAGTGTGGCACCGTTATAAAACCTCAGAACAGGCTGGTGCTGTCTGCCCTTCACAGGCTCCCATAAATTATGCGAGATAATAATCCAGAGCGTCATCGCAATGACTGCGAGAAGTGATACGGCGACCAGCCTGAGTGTGGGGAACACGTTGCTCAAGTTCCACATCGTTGAAAATATCATAGTGAAGCTTCCTGTCGCGAAAGCCAGTGCCACGACACCGCTCAGACTGCGCATCATATTGAACGGATTATTTGCCCATGACATACCGCTGATCAGCCGAAGACGCCCGCGCCAATTATCTTTCATATAATAGACTGCATGATCCGATTCGGTTTCCTCAAAGTAGCTCTCCGTATAATGTACCTTGCTGGTTTTCAGATAACTGTTGAAGTCACCAGTCAGTCCCTTTTTAGCTTCCTCATTCCTCACATTTTTGATGATGGAGACGATTGTATTGAGCGTATTCTTTTTAATTGGCGGCCATCCGAATGCCGGCAATGAGATCAGACCTACATCAGTGCCATTGTTTATATCGATTGCAATGATATTGTTATCACGGTAGACAGGCAGGTCCGTAATGAATATCGTATAATTCCAGTGGTATTTGCCGTAATACTCATCCGTCTTCTCATAAAGATCTTTTATCAATTCTGCATAACCTGTCAGGGGATCAACAAATATACCGACTTCCCACTCAATATTCGGGTCCACACGTTCGTTGAGTAGCTCAGACAGATTTTTCCTGATCTGTCTGGAAAGGAGATCCGGCGCTCCCGGAGCGGCAACGATACCAACATACTTTTTTACCATATCATTTACCCTCCTCATCTTCATCATGGCTTTGTTTCTCACCTGAGTACTCTTCGTCTTTTTCATCTTTCTCATGACTCTGCTTCTCATCTGAGTGTTCTTCATCTTCAGGTGTGTCCTGATCATCTTCTTTCTCTTCTTCAAGTTGTCTGTACCTGAACAATTGTCTGTATGAATACGTTATATTGCGGATTTTATCTTCTTCTTCGACCGTTGATCCGAAAGCTCCGGCCAGAACACCGAGAGAAGAAGTAAACCATATCAAGGTCAAATAATCCGGCCATGTTACATTCACTTCGACATCCGTCCAGGTTTCAAACAGTCCCATCGGCACAAAAATCAGAATCGATATCACGAGCAATAGACTGACGACTATATAGTTGATCAGAGTGAGAATAAGAAGTGTCAAAATGGTCGTGAAATTATACAGTCGTCTGTATGCCGGCTGGTTTTCAGTCGTACGCTTCTCCCATAAATTATGCGCATAGATCAACCAGCCCACCATGCCGAAAATAGCGATTATCATCAGTAATATAAAGCGCCACATGGAATAATCAAGACTGAGCTCCCACGGTGTCCGGAATATGGAAATATAAGTACCGGTTGCAAAGGCTAGGGCAACAATCGTTTTAAAGTTGCTGAATTCCTTCCACGGCTCATTCAAATAAGTCATGCCGGTCACGAGACGGAGCCAGCCGCCCAAAGTCGATTTGATGACATGACGGTGTTTACTCTGGCCATCTTCCTTTGGCGTCACATCAACAAGTTTGCTTATGAAGTTCGGCTGTATGGCTTCTGTATCTTCCGATTCACCCTTCCCGTACAGAACTTCCATATGATACAGCAAAAGCATTTCGAGTTTCTTTTTACTTTTGAAGACACCGAGAGCCGGTACCGATATCAGAGATGTTTTTTCTTCGTGATCAAAGTCGGAAAGCACCGCCTTCCTGTTCGAGATACTGGGCAGGTCACCAATGGCGATTGCCATATCCCAATCGTTACCTTTTTTGATGGATTCCAGCTTTTTGAAAATCTCATTGACAAATTCTGCTGAGCTGGTCAATATGTCCGTCTTATGTTCGACCTGCCAATCGATTTCCTCATCAATCGAATTGCCCGCCATATCATTTAGCCTGTCCAGAATATCTTCGAGCAGTTTTTTTGGCAGCCCCGGCGTTGTAATGATCCCGACGACAACTTCTTTCATAACTTCACCCCCTGCTGTTAAATCAATTTGGAAAATAATTTTATATGTAGTAATATATGCGAAAAACATATATAAAGGTTTTTTAATGTGATTTCAAGATAAAACACAACTCAACACACTCTTGTATATATTACCCGTATATAGAGACGTATAACCGGAGGTAAGTCATCTGCATCAATCCACTTTTCCTATGTGTGAAGATCGGTTTGAAACATGTATATGTATACTATATAATAAAATCAAAATTGAAAGAATAAACGGAATATTCTAAAGGGAGATGCTTCAGATGGCTCAAAGATCCAAGTTTAAAGATCCTGGTCTGATCATGACAGTGGTTATCATTATCTACTCTACGTTTGTATGGGCGTGGTGGCCGACAGATATCTATATCGCCGGAATCTCATTGGTCGCCTGGCTGATGTTTTTTGGTCTGTTCATCTGGTTTGCTCTCACACTCATATATGTGGTGTGGATTGAGCGAATCGAAAGAGATCAAAGTCATTGACTATAAAAGAAAGGGGGATGCAATTATGCAGATAACTGAAGGGATTATTTTATTATTGTATTTGTTATTTATGACAATCATAGGTATTTATTTTTACCGAAGAGCCAGAACTAGTGAAAGTGATTACTTTACTGCAGGACAGAGCATCAATACATTCGTCGGGGCATTCGCGATTTTTGCTGCGATAGCAAGTTCCAGTTCATTGATGGGGGCTGTAGGTTCAGGCGTCACTCTCGGCCTGCCTTATTATTTCACTTATGCATTCGGGGTGCTTGCAGCCTTACCGCTAGCAATGTTTTTAATTTCCGGCCAAGTACGTCGTTCCGGTGTAAAAAGTATGCCAGATTTTTTCCATCAGAGATTTGGTACATCAGTGCAAATCTTATCAGCAATTTTTGTAGTGATAGCTATGACATTTTATATGGTACCTCAATTAACCGCTGCAGGTCTAATCGGCTCTTATGTGTTAGGTATTGATTACGCGACTGCCACAATCATACTTGGACTCGGCTTTACAGTTTATGCTGCTTTGGGGGGTATGTGGGCGATTACATATACTGACCTTTTTCAAGGACTGATCATGTTAATTGGTACAGTAATTTTAGCAGCTGTCATCTTTACTGATTTTGGAAGTATTGGAAACATGCTTGACAGTGCATTGACGGTCGATCCGGAATTTGGTGATGTCACCCAGCCATGGATGTCCTATTTCGGCATATTTATCGCATTCAGCTGGTTCGCTATAATTTCACCGTCAGTGGTGATGCGTAATTTTGCTTCACGTGACGCGAGAACAGCCCGACGTTCTTCAATGTGGGGGACATTGATATACATCGTTCTATTTTTAGCTGGATTTTTTGTTACCATCGCGGGTGTGACACTTGGAGTCGTTGATACATTGGATAATACTGATATGATTTTTGTATCCGTAGTGGAACAATATCTGCCTCCGATAATGGCAGGAATCATGTTAGCAGGTCTGCTCGCTGCAATCATGTCTTCTGCTGATGCGATGTTACTAGCGATTTCAGCAGGTGTTGCACACGACATATATAAACAGCACATCAACAAAAATGCTAGTGAACGTCTTGTCACTCTTATCGGATTGATTACGATGTTTGTCGCAGTCATCATCGGAATTGTCATCGCTATCAACCCACCGGGGATTATCGCCGTAATGGTCGGATGGGTCGGCGGATTTTTATTATCCGCATTCGCATTTCCATTTGTTCTTGGAATTTGGTGGAAACGCGCAAATAAGATTGGAGCATTTACAGGAATGCTGGGAGGTGCCCTGCTATTTGGCATACTTGCGTACTTGCAAGTTTTACCGACCAATGCAGAACCGATTATTGCAGCACCCGTTTCACTCATTTTAGTTGTTGCTGTCAGCTTGATGACCGGACCACCGCCTGAAGCGCAGCAGGCCAGAGTGGATATGTATCATTCACATCTGGACAATTAATATAAGAAAAGGGATAAAACAATGACACAGAGTATTAAACGTATCGGAGAAAAAAATATAACCGCCGAAGAACTTTATAAAGCTGTCTATAAGGCAATGGGATTCAAAAAGAAAGTAAATAGGAAAGTTGGTATTTCGTATATAAAAGAAAATCTTGTTGGAGAGACACTTATATACCACCCGATTTGGTTGGTCAAAAGTTTAATTGTTGCGGCAAGGCCACCATTTCGGCCGAAGAAAATACCAAGAATTATTTTTGTAGATGCCGTCTCCGGATACAGAGGAATCTTTTCTCACGTGCCTCCGATCGTGGATGAAACAGTCGACAGCAGCCAGGCAGTCAAGCCGTTTCTTTACAATGAAGAGGAAATAAAACCTTATGTGGAGAATGTCCAGGAAAAACAGATCAACCGGCAGTATATGCTTAAAAAGCCTGTGCATGAAGTGGTGGAAACGTCG
>DEQG01000042.1:21735-24305 GCA_002360325.1 Salinicoccus sp. UBA3372
AAAAAGGATTTATTATAAAACCTGTCTGAGTATAAAGTAAAGAAACGGCTGTAAATCTGCTGGTACAGATTTACAGCCGTTTTATTATATGATTATTACCAGTTTTCTATAGCCTACTCTTCAATCGACGTATTGATAAAGTCATACAAGCCGTTTTGAGTCATTACCGAATCATTTACATTATCAGCATATGCTGTAATATTTTCACCATATCTGACAAAAATCATCGGTGCTTCTTCGATAATTAATTCCTGGGCTTCCGTATAAATTTGTCCACGTGTTTCCTCGTCCACTTCACGGCGCCCGTCATCAAGCAGTCCGTCAAGCTCATCATTCTCCATAAATGAACGGTTACCGTCAATACCGACATAATCTGAATGCAGTAACGGTACAATCGCGTTGTCAGGGTCCGCTGTTGAGTTGTTCCAACCGTAAGTGAACATATCATATTCACCATTTCCCGTCGCTTCTAGAAATGCGCCCCACTCCATTTGCTGGATATTTAAAGCAATGTCCAGTTCACTAAGTGTTTCCTGCAAATAAATTGCTAAATCCGCACGCTCATCACTTTCATCGTTGACAGCAATGGATATTTCAAAACCATCAGGGTAACCTGCTTCATCCAATAGTTCTCGCGCACGGTCCATATCATATTCATAACCTTCTAAATCTTCATCATATCCGAGCATTCCCGGTGGCAGTATGCCAAGAGCCGATCTGCCTGAACCATTATAAATACCATCAATTACTGATTCTCTATCCAGTGCGTAAGAAATTGCCTGCCTTACTAAAGGATCATCCATCGGTTCATTTTGAACATTGATACCAATATAATCGACTAAGTTGGATTCTATTGCTTCAAGTGTTATACCATCAGTATTTTCCAATCGATCAATATTCTCAGTACCAATTCCATAAATAACGTCTGCATTGCCAGTCTCAAGCTCTGCAATTCTAGCACCTGTTTCCGGAATTACATTGAATGTGATTGAATCCAGAATTGCAGGCTCATCATAATATTCATCATTTTTCACAAGAGCTGTTGTTTCACCCGGGTTACGGCTGTCAAACATCATGTAACCAGAACCTATTGGATTAGCTTCCACAACCGACCCTAAGTATGAAGAAATATCTTCTGCCTCTTCTTCATGATCATCTCCGTTGTCTCTCGCTTCATAGTACTCTTCCAGTGTCATATCCAGACCTGCTTCTTCAATTGCATTTTGATAATCTTCATCAATCTGTTCTTTACTGATTAAGTTACCTGCACCGTGCGCTAAGTTCATAATCAGCGGTGCATAAGGATACTCTGTAATTATATTTACGGTGTAGTCATCCACCACTTCTACTTCTTCCACCATTTCCAGTAAAAAAGCTCTTTCTGAAGCTACTAATGGATCGATTATACGATACATGTTCGCTGCTACAACTTCAGCATTAAATTCACTGCCATCATGAAATGTGACATCATCACGCAAGTTAAACTTCCAAGTATGCTCGTCTACCTGCTCATAATCCGTCGCCAACTGATTAATGACTTCACCATCAGCATCAAATCCAACCAAACCGTCAAAAATTATATTTCTGACAAGTTCAGATGGAATATCATTACTGCCGTGCGGATCCAGTGATACAACATCACCCGATGTCGCTACCGATAAATCTCCGCCACTGCTTACTTCCTCGCTGTCTGCTTCCCCTTCTCCCCCATCGCTTTCAGGATTCACATCACTGTCGTCTGCACATGCTGCCAATGTCACTGCCATAACAAGCAACAACATCAGTTTCCATAGTTTCATTTTCATTCCCCTTAATATGTAATATTTATACTTATATTTTAGCATTAACAAACATTTTTAGGAAGCTGTTTCAAAGTATATTAATATATATTTTAACATTTTAAGGAAGTCCTATTTAATATATTAGGGTAAATTTTAATATGCTACTGTTAAAAATCGTATTAAGATGAAGTTTTAAAATTATCATGCAACCTTTTATTATCATAAAGCTTTATATGACATGAATATTTCATGTAGTATTGATAAGTAGGTATTATTAGGAGGAGTATTATGTCAATCGATTATGGTTCAAGAGTAGAAAAGTTAACGGAGTCTTTTGAGGACAGACAGTTGGATCTGCTTGTAATAACAGATCCTGTCAATATCTTTTATTTCACAGGTTTTTATGCAGACCCTCACGAAAGGTATATGTCACTGATTTTGGATACTGAAAAGAAGGAGAGTTATTTATTCGTCCCGGCACTGGACAAGGATGCTGCGGAAACTGCCAGGGTGGATCACATCATCCCGATTTCAGATGAAGAAATCCCTTTTGAAATTCTGTCATTGAATTTGCCGAAAGATATCAAAAATGTCGGCATTGAAATGAATGTGATGACTGTCGCACATCAAAACGGTTTGAAAACCATATTTGACGACCCTGAATTTCTGGATATTCAGACAGGTATCAATGCGCTCAGAATATACAAATCCAGAGCAGAAGTCGACGGTTTGAAAAAAGCGGTCGCCATTATTGAAAAGGTGCTTGAAGATGGCCTGAAAACAATCAAA
>DEQG01000042.1:24384-29306 GCA_002360325.1 Salinicoccus sp. UBA3372
GGCCCGTCATTCTCCACCATGGTACTTGCGGGTGAAAAAGCAGCGCTGCCCCACGGCAAACCGGGTGACAGAGAGTTAAAGAACGGAGACTTTCTGCTGATTGATTTCGGTGTCATCACCTATGACAGATACTGTTCTGACATCACCCGCACATTTGTCATCGGGGAAGCTGATGATAAGCAGAAGGAAATCTACGATATTGTTAAACGCTCGACCCAGGCCGGTGTGGATGCAGTAAAAGCAGGTGTCCCGTTAAAAGAATTCGATATCGCAGCAAGAAGTATCATACAGGAAAGCGGCTATGGTGAATATTTCAATAACAGAGTCGGTCATGGGCTCGGCATCGAAGTTCACGAAGCTCCGTCAATCCATCATCTGAACGATGATATTGCCCAAAAAGGCATGGTCTTCACTATCGAGCCCGGCATCTATATCCCGGGTTACGGCGGTGTCAGAATCGAAGAAGAAGTTTATATTAATGAAGACGGAGAAGCTGAAGTACTGACAAGCTTCCCGAGGGATTTAAGGGAAATTTCTTTATAAAACTCAACCCCGGTACTGAAAAATTCAGTACCGGGGTTGATTATTGTTATTTACTGACCTCACTCAAAAAGTGGAAACTTGCAGGATGTTGAGCGTAGCCTTCAATCTCATCACTCATTCCTGTGAGCAGATAAGGATGATAGATGGGTATGATCGGCGCTTCTTCCAAAATGATTTCCTGTGCTTCTTCATACAAGTCAAGACGCAGTTCTTCATCTATCTCAGTCCTTGCATCTTCCAGCAGCGTATCCACCTCTTCATTCACATAGCGTGATCTGTTCCCTGAATCCCCGACACTCGAAGAATGGAACAGCGGATATAGACCATAATCTGCATCCATCGTCACTGTCCCCCAGCCACCGATGAACATATCATGGTTTCCTGAACCGACATAGTCAGTATAGGCACCAGGGTCAATTTGATAAATTTCAAGTTCTATATTCAGTTCCTTTAATTGCTCCTGGATATATGTCGCGATATCTGCAGCTGTTCTGTCCTGAACAGTGATTTCAGCTGAGAAGCCGTCCTCATAGCCATTCTCTTCCAACAGCGCTTTGGATTCTTCCACATTATATTCAATGCGCTCTATATCTTCGCTGTGTCCAAACACTGCCGGACTCAGTAAAGTATCAGCTGCGACCGCTTTTCCTTCCAGCATGATATCGATGATATCTTCTTTATCAATCGCCTGTGCGATCGCCTGGCGGACAACCGGGTCATCAAAAGGTTCCTGTTCCGTATTAAAGCCGACATATTCCATACGGACACTCTCAGTTTCATTGACTGTCGTACCTTCACCTGTGTCTATCTGTTCAAAGTCATTAGGGTCCAATGGGAATATCAGATCAGCATCTCCCGTCTGCAACTCGGCAATACGAGTCGAGTCTTCAGGTACGGCATTGAATATGAATGTATCTGATTGTGCCGCTTCACCCCAGTAATCTTCATTTTTAACTAAAATGACATAGTCACCTTCAGAAATTTCCTCAAACTGGTATGATCCCGTGCCGACCGGATTTTGATGCACCGCCGTAAGCGGCTCATCCTGTGCGTAATCCTTCTCGATGACGGCCGGACTGATCATTCCCCCTGCCGGATGCGCCAGATGTGATGGCAGCGCTGCAAAAGGACTTTCAGTTTTTATATGTACAGTATATTCATCAATCACTTCAACTTCTTCTATCAATTCAAATAAAAATGCAACTGGCGAACCGACATCTTCATCAGTCACTCTGTCCAGATTTGCTTTTACAGCCTCTGCATTCAATTCTTCACCATCATGAAATTGAACATCTTCTCTTATGTTGAATTCCCAAGTCGTATCTTCAATCTGTTCATAACTCTCTGCGAGTCCCGGCTCCAATTCCAGCTCAGGTGTAAATTCCACCAGCCTTTCATAAATATTTACATTTACGTGGTTGGACGGCTGGTCATTCGCCGCATGGGGATCTAATGAATTCGGTGTTGCAAGCAGACTCATATTAATTTCTCCGCTGTTCTCCTCCTGACCAACTGCTTCTGTTGTCTCTTCCTCAGTCTCCTCTTCCACTTCGGTGTCGTCGGTACAAGCGCCGAGAACCAACACCAAAGATAAAATCAATAATAAATATCTTTTCATTTGACAGCCTCCTGATAGTTGATTAAATCAATTATACCTAGTAATCGACTAGGATTAAAGAGGCTTTCGTCTACTTATTCCTTTTTTCCCGTTTCATCAGCACATTGTAATGATGCTTTTCATGAATCATCAGAAGTTTCACGGTCTGTACCACATTCGGGTAATCCGGCACCGGATCCGGATATCTTATCGTATACGCTTCATCGTCGCTTAAATTCTGAACCAGTTTTTTCAATTTACCCGTCTCTTCCTCCAGCATCAGTCTGAGCTCGCCTTTGGAGTACTTTTCGTCCATATCCGGCTCCAAAAATTTAGGTGCTTCCATCGTCGGACCGGCATATATATTTTCCATCTCACCGTTATACTCTGCGGTTTTAAATCTGCCGACTTTCATAAAAAATCTGCTCATGGGCAAATAAACTTCCGACAGCTGCCTTGTCAGTTTCACCAATAAGCAGCAGTGATAAACGACTTCGCCGATACTCCATTTATCATCCTGTGCCCTTCTGTGTATGTCTCCGTTGAATTCTCCCGTTTTAAAATATTCATCCCTCAAAGCTTCAAGGTCATCAAATGCCTGTCTGATTTCTTCATTCATACCATCACCCTTTATCCAAAAGCTTTAGTATATCTGAATGCCCCTCTTACATTTTCAAGCGAATCCAATTTCAATTCAGCATTCAAATACCCCTTACTCAAGCAGTTTAATCGTCCCTGTGAATTTCAAATGTTACAATTATCATCATTAGTAACCTTGTATTTAACGGAAGGAGCAACCTTATGAATATGAAACATAATGAAAATGTTTCCGAAAATAAAAATGAATGCAATGATACACAAAGTGAAGTGATAGAGTTGAAATCCTTCAGTCTGGACAGCTCGGAAGGCATGATGTGTGATGCCGACACGGGTATTTGCGGACCAGTCAATGAAGAGAAAGAGGATAAAAAATGAAAATCACAATCTGGTCAGATTTTGTATGCCCGTTCTGTTTTATCGGCCAGGCCCATTTAGATTCTGCGCTTGAAGGTTTTGAACATGAAGATGACGTTGAAATTGAATATAAAAGCTACCTCCTCATGCCGGATGCTGAATATCAGCCAGGGGTTTCCTACTATGATTTCTTTGCAGGTAAATTCGGCGTACCGATTGAAAAAGCGAAAGAACAGCTTAAGCAGCAGGCAGAGACGGCGAAGGATTCCGGCGTCATCATGAATCACGATATCGCTAAAATTGCGAATACTTTCAATGGCCACCGCGCTTTCCAATATGCAAAGGAAAACGGCAAAGGCACCGAATTCTTCAAACGTTTCTATGCCGCACACTTTACAGACGGCGAAGTGTTGAGTGATGCCGATACGATTGTACGCATATCCGAGGAGATTGGCTTGAATGGTGAAGAAGTCCGCGGTGTCGTTGAAAATGAAAAGAACACAGACAAAATTGAACAGGACATCGGTCAGGCACAGCAGCTCGGCGTGCAGGGCGTGCCGTTCTTCCTTGTAAATGATAAGTACTCCATCTCAGGCGCACAGCCCGTGGAGCTTTTCCAGCAGGCACTGCACCAGATCTGGGAAGAAGAACAGAATGCATAATTATCTCTTTTAAAATAAAAATGTCATGCCGCTTATTTCAGCGGCATGACATTTTTTTATGATTCGTCCGTCCATTGGCAAATAATCTTCAAATTGTTGCCCGCTGCCTCTGCACTGATAGACCCACCCATCTTCTCCATTAAACTTTTAGTGATCGGCAGTCCAAGGCCTGTCCCTTCCCCTTTTCTCGTTTGATCGGCTTTATAAAAGGGATCGAACATATGAATCACGTCTTCTTCATTCAATTCCCGTGCAGGGTTTTCAATTGTGAACTGGATGCCTTCGATCTCTGACATCAGACGGATATTTATATCCCCGGCCGAGTGCCTGATTGTGTTGATAATAAGATTTTCAACGATACGTCTGAGGATTGACGGATCCGCATCAAGGTAAACAGGGTTTTCCGGTATATCGATGTCAGGCGTCATCCTTTTTTGTTCAAATTCATTATAGAAACTGAACAGCACTTCCAGTATGATTTCCTTGATGTCCACCTGCTCTTTTACGATCGGATAGTCATTCTGATCGATGAGCGACAGTTCATAAAAGTCTTCGAGCAATATATTCAGACGCATTGAGCTGTTCTTTATTATTTGCAGATACTCTTCTTTTTGTTCATCACTCAGGTTCTTCGATTCCAACAATTGAATATAACCGTTGATCGACGTCAAAGGTGTCCGCAGATCATGGGAGATATAGGAAATGGACCGCTTCATCATATTTTCAGATTGCCGCTTCAGTGCAATACTGTCTTTTCTTTTATCAATATGAATATTGATTTCCGCGGCCAGCCTTTCCAGGTCTCTATCATATAAATGAACATTCACTTTCCTGTCCGTGTCATGTCTATTGACCGATGACAGGATTTTTGTCGTTCTGCTGATCTCTCTTTTCAAGTAAAAATGGCGGAACGAAACGATGACTAATATAATCACCAGCAATATGACAATATAAATCATTTTCGTTCCCGCCCTTCCTTACTTTATTTCTTTTCTGCTGAAAATCATGCCACCAATCACACTTAAAACTATAATTGACCCCAATGGATAAACGATGAAGCTCATGATTTCACTGCCGCCAAACTGTTCCAGCTGATCGATAAACGGCAATTCATTATACTTCACAAAAATTGAGTTTTGGATAACAGGATTCAGCCAGGGAATGAC